>NZ_JBWJVK010000011.1:0-105684 GCF_056428945.1 Flavobacterium sp. GNP010
TATTGTTACTGATGCAGTTGGACATAATTGTACTGCAACATTGCATGATGCGGTAGTTATCTCACAACCTGAAGAACCACTAAAAATAGATAATGTATCCAAAACAAACTTAACAGGATATGAAACCAACAACGGAAGCATAGTTGTAAAAGTAATGGGAGGTTCCAAAGATTATAGTTATGAATGGACAAAAGATGCAGATACAACAATAATTGGTACAACAGCTTCTATAGCTAATCTTAGCAAAGGAATGTATTATTTACTTGTTAAAGACACGAACGGTTGCACTTTGCCTAAAGTACAATATGAAATTACACAGCCCGATAAACTGGAAATAGTTCTGACGCCTACTCCAAATACCGAATTAAAATGTTTTGGTGCAACAACAGCTGAATATAGAGCACTAATAACAGGTGGAGTTAAAGAATACACACTTGAATGGTTAAATACTACCACTGGACAAAAATATTCTTCTATTGAAACTATAACCACTTTAAATACTATTTCAGTAGCTTCAAATTTAGCTTATGGTAATTATGTTGTTACAATAAAAGATGCAAAAAATAATATTTTATTTGGCACCAACACCTTTACCATCAATCAACCTGATGTATTGGCTTTTACAACAACACCAACCTCCGTTTCTTGCTTTGGTGGTTCTGATGGAAGCATTCAACTTACTATAACAGGAGGGACAAAAAGTACCGATCCTAATAATCCATACTCAATTACTAGCAGTGGTGGTACAATTGATACTAAAAACGGAATTATTTCTGGATTAGCAAAAGGCAGCTATATTGTAAAAGTGACGGATGCAAATGGTTGCCAAACTGCCCAACAAACTATCGATATTACAGCACCCGAAAAAGCTCTTTTTATTGCAAGTGAAGTAAGTACTCCAACTACAGGTTTTGGTCTCGCTACAGGAAAAATAGAAATTAGTGTCGACGGTGGCACACCAACTTACAGCTATGTATGGAAAAATAGTGCTGGTAATACAATTGGCACTAATAGTCCAACCCTAAGTACTAGTGCTGCGGGTGAGTATTCTGTAGTGATTACTGATACTAAGGGTTGCGAATTGCTTAAAACATTTACTGTCTTACAACCTACACAACCTATAGTAAGTGAAACGCATCTACAAGCAAAATGCAATGGATTAACGGGATCTCTAGATGCAACTGCCACAGGTGGAGCAACATTTAAGCAAAATCAATCTGAAAAAACATACACGTATAAATTACAAAATAGAACAACAGGAATTACTGAATCTATTGTTGGAACTAAAGCTAAGTTTGAAAATATAGCAGACGGGGAGTATGAGCTAACCGCTACAGATGTGGCTGGAATAATTTCAAATACTATACCTGTTACTTTTAAGCAACCTGCTCCCATAGTAGTAAACTTAATTCAAAAAAATGTTTCTTGTTATAATGGAAATGACGGATCATTAGAAGCAGTAGTAATTGGCGGCACTGCTCCTTTTACTTATATTTGGAAAAAAGAAACTACAAGTATAGGAAGTAATACATCAAAAATTGAAGGCCTTTCTAAAGGTAATTACACACTTGAGATAAGAGATAGCAACTATACTTCTAATTTAACGGCTTATTGCGTTAATGTTGTAACTACATCAATCTCTGAACCTACCAATGAATTAGCAATTAGCTCATTTACATCTTCTAATGCTACAGGTTATCAAACCAATAATGGAAAAATTGAAGTAAATCCTAGCGGAGGAACACCAACTTATCAATACCAATGGTTTTTTAATGGTACTGTTATAAATAATCAGAGCAATAACAATCTTAGTAACTTAGCTCCGGGTGAATACAAAGTAATCGTAACAGATGCAAATCTTATTTGTTCTATTGAAAAAACTTTCACCATTAATGAACCAAAACTTTTAGAATTTAAAGTTCTAATAACTAAAGTTTTATGTTTTGGTGAACAAAACGGTAGTATTAATGCCATAGCCACAGGTGGTGTAAAAGACAACAATGGTTTTTATACCTATACCCTTTTTGATAGGAATAAAAATGTATTAGAAAGCCAAAAAGCTTTAGAAGCAAAATTTGACACAAAATTTGCTAGTACCTATTACATTCAAGTAACTGATTTTAATTTAAACACCACTCCTTCAAATTTAAATGATTTAATACCTGTAGTTATTGAACAACCTAACAAGGCATTAACAGTAGTAGAAATCAAAAAGAATAACGCCACCTGTCCTAATGAAGCCGACGGTAGTATTATTTTTGAAACAAGTGGAGGTACACCAAATTACAAATACACTTTATTAAACATAAATAAAAACACCACATCTCAAGTTAATGATTCGGCTATTGAAAACTTATTAGCAGGAACCTACACCTTAACTGTAACAGATAGTAATGATTGTGTTCAAAGCAACACATTTACAATTACAGAACCGGAAGATTTTGGTTTTGATAAAGAAAAATTCACACTAACTAAACCAATTTTACCAGAAACAAACTGGTCAATAAATGTGGTGATGAAAGGTGGACAAAATGATTACAAGTACAGTATTAAAAATAGTAGTGGTAATACACTTTTAGAAAAAGTAGTCTCGGACAAATCTCTATTGATCAATCAATTACCAACAGATATTTATACTGTAAGTGTCACTGATAATACAGGATGTACTAAAACAGAAATTATTGATTTAACTAATAATGTATTAGCAGCTTCAATTCAGCAAACCAAGCAAATCATATGCAATGGTGAGGGAGCAAATATTGAAGCACTCGTAACAGGCGGTCTAGGGATTAAAACCTATACATGGTATAAAAACAATGAAATTATACCACTAGAAAACGGATCAACTTTAACTAATTATGGCCCGGGTGATTATAAGTTTAGTTGTATAGATACGGCTAAATTAGAAGTGATAAGTAATACGATCATTATTACTCAACCTGATGTAGTAGAAATTAAAAGTATTTTGAAGACTAATTCAACTTGTAACGGAGCTAATGATGGTACTATTTCTATAAATGCTATTGGTGGTAGTGGTTCCTATTTGTATAGTTTAGATACTATTACTTGGACTGCTTTTTCAGCAAGCAATACTTCAATTATTAGTAATCTTCCAACGGGAGATTATACAGTATATGTTAAAGACTCTAAGGGATGTAATGCAATAGCAACAGCTCTAGCCAAGATAGAACAACCCTCTATCTTAACCATTTCTAAAATAAATACAAATAGTACTTCTGGTTTTGGACTAAGTAACGGAAGTATTGCTGTGGTTATAGATGGTGGTAACGGAAACTATGTGTATAAATGGTTTAATGAAAATAAAATTGACATCAACCAATCAACTAGTTCAGCAATAAATCTAGTAGCTGGTAAATATTATGTTGAAATCACCGATTCAAAAAATTGTAGTATTACGTCAGAATTAATAACGATTTCACAACCAGAAAAACTTAATACTCTTATTAATCCAATAAACCAAGTAATTTATTGCTATGGCGATAAAAGTATCCAATTAGCAGCAACTGTTGCTGGAGGTGTGCCAAATTATAACTTTGAATGGTATGATAGTTCCAACTTTATGATAGGGACTAATCCTGCGTCACCTTTTGTAGGTGCTGGAAATTATTATTTAATAGTGATAGACAAAAACGGAAATACAGCTACCAGTACATCCGTAACAATCACAGAACCAGAATTGATTCTTACAAGTAATACAGTTGTTGATGTGAACTGTATTGGCGAAGAAAATGGAAGTGTAACATTAAAAGCGTCAGGAGGAAGCAATACTTTTGAATATCGTTTCAAACCAGAAAACGATAGTTATGGGAATTGGATCTCTTTTACTTCTAAAAACAGTACAATTCAAGAAGGGCTTAAAGCTGGAAAGTACACTTTTCAAATAAAAGACAAAAATGGAATTTTATGCAGCAATGTACCAAATTTAGAGGTTAGCATAGCGCAGCCCTTAGCTCCAATAAGTTTAGTCAATTCAAAAACAATTGTTACAGCTGCTTCAGGATTTGGTTTAGCTAACGGTTCTATTACTGTTGAAGCTAGTGGTGGAAACGGTAACTATGGCTACCAATGGTACAAAAACGGTTCAACAACAACTATTGCCAATACTGCTACAGCCAACAATCTTGCAGCAGGAAAGTATTTTGTAAATGTGACAGACGCAAAAGGATGTAAGCTTACTTCCCTACTAATCGAAGTAACAGAACCTGCGCTTTTAATTACCTCAGCGGCAGTTCAAAATATCATTTTGTGTAATGGTGATGCCAACGGAAGTGTTAGATCGATTACTTCGGGAGGGTTCTTGAAACCAGGGGAAAACTATACCTACCAATGGTTTGCAGACGGAAATACAACGCTATTAGCCACAAACACAATTTTAAGTGATATTGGAAAAGGGTCGTATTATGTGATTGTAACGGATTCTAACGGCAATAAAGCGACCAGTAAAAGTATAACCATAACGGAACCAGATATTTTAAAAAATACGCTATCTGCTGATTATACGTTGTGCGGGGATGCAAACGACTGGACCATTACAACGGCTCCAACAGGCGGGACAACTACATACAATTACAGCTGGAACACTGGAGATAAAACCCCGAGCATACAAAATGTAGCACCTGGGAAGTATAGTGTTGTTATTACTGATAAAAATGGCTGTCGTGTAACCAATGAGATTACGATTACCGCTCCACAGCCACTTACAACAGCAGCTCAAATAAAAAAACCAACCTGCTTTGAAGGAGATGATGCTACCATTGTATTGATAACGACAGGAGGAAAGGGCCCATACACCTATTTATGGAGTACAGGAGCACAATCAAGCCAATTGAGTAATGCTAAGGCAGGTACTTATTCTGTAACAATTACGGATGTAAAAGGATGTGTTATTAAAGAAGAGTATAAAATTGAAAATCCTCCAAAGGACCTGTTAAATCTTGGGGAAGATGTGACCTTGTGTCTCGATCAAACCTTAACAATTAATGCTACTATAAATGATGATAAAGCCACGTATTTTTGGCAATCAGATAAAGGATTTACTAGTAATAAACCTATTGTAACCTTAAAAGAAGCTGCAAATTATACCCTAACAATCACCAATAAATTAGGTTGTAAAGCTGTAGATACCATTACAATTAGTAGCCAAAATACTCCTATTAGCGCTGAATTTGCTATGTCGTCACAAGTGTTTACAAATGAGGTTTTTACTATTATTGATATCAGTAATCCCCGACCAGATAGCATCGAATGGATATTACCCGCTGAAGCGATCGTCAAAATAAAAAACAAAGACTTTGCTGAGATAAGCTTTGCAAAAACAGGAGAATACGAAATTACCATGTCTAGTAAGAAAGGAAATTGTACCGCTATTCAAGCTAAAAAAGTATTAGTTATAGACGGAGAATACAAAGATCCAGAAAGCACGGATACTATGAAAAATTTTGATTTGAAAATCTATCCAAACCCATCTGATGGTATATTTTCAATAGATATCACTTTAGATAAAGTAATGCCAGCTACTGTTAAAATATTCAGTTTAATCAATAATAGCATCATTGCATCAAAATCAGAAAACGGCAAACAAACCTATACTTTTGATTTTAATTTAAGTGGTATGATACCCGGAGTCTATTTTATTCTATTTGAATCTCAACAAGGAAGCAAGTTGAGAAAAATAATAATCAAATAGTACTCAGTATTTATAAATAATAATAAAGACTTTACTTTCTAAAGTCTCACCATAAAATAATGAACTTTAATCGAATTATAATAGTATTACTTTTCCTGAAATGTGTCATAAGTTTTGGACAAAACTTTAATATTGAGCAAGTAGGTAAAAGCAAATTAATAAACGTAAGCGGAGGAGCATCAGCCAGTAGTATTTTTTACTCTGGCAGTGCTACCCGTGATCCCTTTAATTATTTCCTAAATGGTAATATCAATCTAAATATAGCGGGCTTGTACAATTTGCCGTTTTCTTTCTCGTATACCAATCAAAAATTAGGTTTTGGCAAACCTGTTTTAATGAATCGATTAAGCATTCATCCGTCATATAAATGGATTACGGCACATATAGGAGATGCCAGTATGAGTTTTTCTCCGTATACTTTAAGTGGACATCAGTTCACAGGGTTTGGTGTTGATTTGACCCCACAAGGAAAGTTCAAAATCAGTGCCATGTACGGACGATTATTACGAAGCAATGAGTACAACTGCAACCTCCCAGACCTACTTCCTACCTACAAAAGATTTGGATACGGATTTAAAACGCAATATGCTTTAGAAAAAGTAAACATTGGAGTTACATTTTTTAAAGCAAAAGACCAAGTTAACTCCATTAATCCATTATTTCCATTTGAATTAGGAGTTACTCCAAAAGAGAACACAGCCATAAGTTTAGAAACAGCATTTAAACTCCTTCAAAAAGTACAAATTACTACTGAAGTCGCCACCAGCAGTGTCACCGAAGACATTAGAGAAAAAACAGGAGCTACAAGAAAAATTAATGCCTCTTTATTTTTAAACCCTAATTCAACAACCGCAAATTATAATGCTTTTAGAGGACAACTAGCCTACCCAGCTGGTAACGGAACTTTAGGGCTAGGATATGAGCGTATAGATCCTAATTATAGAACCCTAGGAGGCTATTTTTTTAACAATGATTTAGAAAACATAACTGTAAATGCTACACAAACCGTATTAAAAAACAAAGTAAACCTTGCCATGAATTTTGGGTTACAAAAAGACAATTTAGACAAACAAAAACAAAGTCAGATGAAACGTTTGGTTTCGTCTGTAACTGCAGATGTTAAGGTAAATCAGAAATTAAACTTAAACGCTAATTACTCGAATTTTCAGTCTTTTACTAATAGTCGCAATCAATTTGACTTTATCAATCAAACTTCCAACTTTGAGAACCTCGATACCCTTAATTTTAGACAAGTCAATAAAAGTGCCTCATTGTCTGTAAATTATTTATTAAAAAACACAAAGAAAATTAAACACACCTTTAATGCTAATTTTAGCATGCAAGACGCCATAAATCAACAACAAGGAAAAACCATTGCTGGTGGCGCAACAACGTATTACAATAACGCTATTTCCTATTTAGTGGGACTTCCTCAAAGGGCTTTAAATCTTACTGCATCTGTAAATAATACACTAGGAATAACAGATACTGGTAGAAGCTTGATACTAGGGCCAACACTTGCAGCAAACAAACTTTTTTTTGATAAAAAATTAAATACATCGGCCGCTATAAGCTACAATACAAGTAGTAATAATGGTGTGAAACAAAATGACGTCTTTAATTTTAGACTCAATGGATCTTATATTTATAAAGAAAAACACAATTTTAGTTTCAATGCTATTTCCCTGTTTAACAATACTAAAACAGCTCAAAACAAAGATATTACGGCCACATTATCTTATTCCTATTCTTTTGATAAAATTAAACTGAGACCTACTAAAACAGCCGAAACGAAAGAGCAAAAAGACAGTATTTCTGCTAAGCCAGCTATAAGGATTCTTTATAAAGGCCAAACGTATCAAGGCAATAGATCCGAAATTACAGAGCAACTGGCTACTAAACAGCCCGATACAGCTCTTTTATCTAATGCGGACCAATCTAATTTAAAGCAATTATTCTCAGCTATAAATCAAGCTGAGACGGATAAAGATTTTAAAAACAATGTTTTAGATTATTTAATGGCGCAAGATATGAGCACTAAAAACAGTGTTAAATATGAGGAGTACTTAATACAAGCGTATACAAAGCTGGAAAACGATATGAAAAATAAGGATGAAAGCCTTGAAAAAGAATACCTGTCTCTAGTGGGGCGAATAAACATGCACCCATTTCACGACAAAAAAGAGGAAGAAATAAGCAATAAAAACGGGTATAAATCGTATGTAGTACTGCTTAAAAAAAGTGAACAAAATAAAAACAAATTAGTAAGACACCGCTGGATGTACAACGAAATTTCATTGGCCGCAAAAACAAAACCTAATGCTATTCAAGAAAACAAGTATTTCTCAGTTTTTAGTTCTCAAATAATAGATAGTACACTTGAATTGATAAAAAATAAAAAAACATCCGAAGAAATCATAAGTGCCATTGAAATGAAACTAATTCCTTTTTACCATGATTTAGCTTCGAAAAACACAAGTAATGATGATGTTAACATTAAATACCTTCAGAAATAAAATGGGCAAAAAAAATTACATCTCACGTACTGAAAACAAACCCTGCATAGACAACCAATACACCACTAAAATGCTAAAAAAACACACCTACTTTTTTATCTTTTTACTTTTGCTAGTAGGAATTACGGGCTTTTCACAAACCTTTCCAGTTTCCATAAGCACCCAGATTAATCAACCTTCGCCAATTTATTGGAGCAATTATGCTGATGCTACCGCCAGCAATAGCCCCATAAAAATGCAAATTGTGCTGAACGACTTAACAATTGCAAATCGACAGGTGCGAATAAAATGCTACTGGCAAGGCAACGGGATTTCGTTTATGAACAATGACTTTGTGGTAGGTGCCCAACCACTTTTCCTAGAAGGTGGTGTACCATTGCAATTGACCAATGTAAACTTAGCGCCCTATTTTGAGTTTCAAAACATACTGGGGATAACACCAAATCAATATGCACAAGCTATGCCCGAGGGTATTTATACCTTCGCGGTAGAAGTGTATGATGTGGCCACAGGACAAAAACTATCCAGAAAAAGTACTGTAACGGTTATTATTTTCCAGAACGAGTCACCGTTACTCAATTTGCCTTTGAACCAAGTTAGCATCATTCAGCAAAACATCCAAAACATTCTTTTTAGCTGGACACCTAGACAAATCAATGTGAGCAATGTAGAATATCAGTTTGATTTGATTGAAATTTGGGATCAATACACTCCAGTTCAAAACGCTTTTGCTTACTCTAAACCTATTTATACCACCACCACTAGAGCTACCACGCTGCAATATGGTGTGGCAGAACCGCAATTGATTACCGGTAAACGCTACGCATGGCGCATAAAAGCCAAAGCGCTTGTGGGCGCCGAAGAGATTGGAGTATTCAAGAACAATGGGTATAGCGAGATCTTTGCTTTTACGTATGAAGTATATTGCACGCCACCTTTACTAATATCCACTGAAGGTGTAAGCCAAGACCAAGCCAAAATAACGTGGAGCGGCGCCCTTGATAATTTTGATTACCAAGTAAACTACCGCGAAAAAAATGCCGACTCACAATGGTATCCTCTTGAAACCCCGCGCGAGTATGCCACTTTAGCCAATTTAAAACCCAAAACCGCCTACGAATACACCGTAGGAGCCTCTTGCGAAAAAGGAAAATATATACACAGCAGCATACAAGAATTTACCACCTTGGCTCAAGACGAAATTGCCCTTGTAACCTGCGGTATCATACCAGATCCAGTTGATTTAAGTAACCTAAGTCCGTTAGACAATTTGGTCCCAAATGATGTGATCAAAGCGGGTGATTTCCCTATAGTAGTGATTGAAGCCACAGGTGGTAACGGCAGATTTAGCGGTGAGGGCTATGTAACACTACCGCTCTTAGAACGATATAGAAAACTAATTGACACTGCAGATAATCTTGGAGAAATTCCAAAAAAAGCCGCAGGTATCGTAACAGATGCCGCTACAGTTGCTACTGTACTTGCAAACCACGGTGCAACCCAAGTTAATAATGTAGTAACTAAAGTAGAAGACATCACGGGTCAAACAATAAATAATCCTACGCAAGGGGTTACAGATCAAATTAAAAGCACTGCAGCATTAGTAAGTGACAAGGCAAATGCTCTAGCGGGAATGGTACCGGATTATTCCACAAATATAGGAAAGTATACCCGCATCGCCGTTAGCTTTAGTGATATTGGTGTAAATACTGATTTTAAACTCATATCGGGTTCCATTATAGCAAGCTATGACCCCGAGTGGAAAAGCATGATTGATCTTGACCCTGCATTTAACGAAGTTTTTGGAGATGCGGGCAATGTGGTCAATTATGAAATTGATTTTGATATTAAAACCGTTATAAAAAATCAAGACGGTACCATAACAATTACTAGTAAGACAGATGTGGTTACTGTAATAGATAAAACAGTTAATGATATTGTTATTACTGATAAAGATGGCACACAATATACAATTCCTGCCAATGCACAGCCTGGGAAAATAGAGTCTTCTGGACAATTGGCACCAGGCGGAATACCTACGGCTGCAAATACAAACGGAATGGGTGCAGGCGGTGTTGTAAAACAAATTTCTTCGGCAGATGTGAGCGTTGTTTTCACAAAAGGCGACGGAAAATATGCTTTTGATACAGCACCTACCACACAAAATGGTAAACTAAGCAAAAGCTACAAATCAATTCCTCAAAAGAGCGGTGGCACGTATAGCATCCCTTTTAAAGCCATTTCAAACAGGCCAGACTCTACAGATGTCATTGTAGCTACTGTAGATTTTAAAAACGGAAAAACAAAAGATGATATCGTATTCAAAACCAAAAATGGTACTTTAATAAAAAGTACTTGGAACGAAAATACAGCTATTTTAAAACTAAAACGTACTTTAGACTACGCCAAAGAAACCGTTATTGCAGCAGTTCGCCCCGCTGCTTCTAAAGATCCTAAGGATACAGCAGGTAAATATGACATTGCAGGAACTTTTAATTTATGGCATTTAACCCATAAAAAAATTAATGTGACTTTGGTAAGCGTGAATGGAGCTGCAATACCAGAAGATGCTGCAAGAACGATAAATCAAATTTATGAACCTACAGGAATATCTTTTAATGTCAAAACTAAACCCATTACCTTAAACCACTTTTGGGACAATACAATTGAAACGGGCGATAGCGACTTACTCAACACCTACACCGCTGAACAACAAGCCATAACCATGGCTTTAAAAACAGAGCTCGGAGCACAGTACGCCACTGATACCTACTACATGCTCTACACTAAGGAAGGAACAGTAAAGAATGATGCAGGGTTTATGCCCTTGAAACGACAATTTGGTTTTGTATTTGATGGAAGAAATAAAACACTCGCGCATGAGTTGGGTCACGGTGTTTTTGGATTGCAACATCCTTTTAAGCAATATGGAACTTCTAAGGGGAGCACAGATCTACTTATGGATTATGGTGATGGTACGACACTTAATCATAATGATTGGGAAATCATGCACGCACCAGGATTGCAGTTGTATCAGTTTACGCAAGGAAGTACTGCAGGGGCTCTAGCAGGAGGATATGCTCTTGCTCCTGATTGGAGTTTTGTAAGTAATGGGGATGAAACAACGGTTGCTAATCTTGAAGCAGCACCCGAAGGATTTTTGGGTGGATTTGTTGATACTAACAAAGTAATGTACAAATGGGATGGAAAGAATTATGTAAGCCAAGAAGGAGTAACAAACACAAAGGCAATTGTAAAAGAACCAACATTAGGCTCCAAAATTTATTTGTTTTACAACAACAATGCCTCTTGTGGCAATAGCAATTTTTTACGAACTACTTATACCACAGAACTTCAAGCAATCATAAGTGCAAAAGTTAAAGATGCTAAAAAGTTAATTGATTTTATTAATCGTTTTAGTCAAGATCAAACCCTTAAAAGGAAAGTAAAGGACGAAAATAGAACCACTTATTGGGCAACGTTGGCTTGCAATGGTGCACAAAATCAAACGATTAACTGTCCAGAATTACCTACTGATATTACAAAAATTACCGTTGATTACCTTGTAAATAATTTCTATGCTAGTAAAAGTGCAGCATGCTTAGGTACTATAACCCTAGTAAAAAGAAAAGAATTATTACAAACAATGTTAAAAGAATGGGCCTTAACAAGCTGTGTTGAAAGTGAGAGCTATCCTAACATTAGAATAGGTAATTGCTACGAGCCAATAACCTACAAGCTCATCTTATCTACTCCGGCCAATGATGAAAAAGCTTTGTTAGATTGGCTTGTACAAGAAAAAATGATCTATCCATTATTAGACAAAACACAGTTTCAAACCTTTGATGACATAGCTAAAAAATTAGTTTCTTGGCAATTACGATATTATCCAATAACTGATGAGAGAGCAGTATCATCCGTTTTAGAAAATAAAATAGAGAGAATTGAATATATAGATAACTTAGTAAGCGGCAGTATCACAAGTGACTCTTTTATCTTAAAAAGAGAAGCATACGGACAATGCAAAGAGTGTATTCCTGTTTCTGAACAAACTATTAAAATTTCAAATCCTCTAGATTATGTTTTAGTTCGCTTTAAAGACCAAACAATGGGCTATAAAACTGGAAGTATTGCTAAAATGCCAGCATTAGCAGCACTTTATCTTTTCAACAAAGACAGACGAGAATTAATTATATCATCATCTAAAACAATGTTTAACATTGCATTGTTTGCTGTTGGAGTTGGTGAATTGCAAGCTGCGTACAAAACCTATCAAGCTACACGAAATATATATGCTTCCTATATCGGAATTAAAGCGCTTGGAGATGTTGGGATGTCCATCACAGATATAGTTATAAATGACAACTTAGCCGAAGAATGGGCTAAAACTCCTGATGGACAAAAGCGTTTAAAAAGATGGAATGAAATAAACACTTATTATGCAATTGCAACCATTTCAGCAACTGCTGTAGATATCGCTGTTCAAAAATTTGGTAGCCGATTTATCAATAACTCAGATGAATTTGATAAATTTGCTGATGAGTTGATGGGAGTGAATGGGGCGGGGAGTTACTTGTTAGCTCTATTAAATAAGCAGAAACAAAGATTACAGAACTTAAAAACACAACACGGCAATTTAGATTTTATTGATTTTTCTCCTACTGGTGGTAAAACTACAAATGATATTACCAGCACTATCTATAATGATATGTTTGCAGATTTAGGAAGTAGAACTAATTGGACAACACAACAAAAAGCGAGTAAAATAATTGAATTGTTAGAATCTGGAAGCACAGTACCTCAAAAAGTAACATATCAACAAGGTGCAGAATTATTTAAAGTAGTAAAAAAGGGAGGAAAACCTTCTGATGTTACAGAATACTGGGTAACCAAATCGGAATTAGATGATTTAATGAGTAAGGGTAGTAATCTTGAAAGTAAGTCAGGATTGCCGTTGGGTAGTATGGCAGATGAGTACGACATTTATAAAATTACTGCAAATCAATCAGCACCAATTTATAGAAGTACAATAGCACCAACAATACAACGAGGCTACACAACTACTGGTGGAGCTACTCAAACATTAGTGCTTGACAGAAGCCTTTGGAGTGCCCCTGTAAAATACAATACACAATCATATATACCAGATTTTTAAAATGAATATAGAAGAAAGAATTACTGCTTTTTTGAATCTTGATCATAAGATACAATTAGATTCATGGGAAGAATTATTGTCAATTGGGAATGATTTTTTAAAATTTGATAATAAAAATAGTTTACTAGCAAAAAAAATTGCTGAATCAATATTATATCATCGATCATTAATGGGGTCGTCAAAAGCATACGAAAGTGCATTTGAAATAGATACAGATTTACTTTTTGTTTCAATACCAATTGCAAGAATTGCGTATAATAAATCTAAATCTCTTAAGGAATTTATAATGGCAGGAATATACTATTCAGATGTTTTACCAAATCGATTTGATAGGGTCGAATTAGAGAAAGAAATTAATCAATTAAACGAAACCACCTAAATGGTGTTTTCTAAAGTATCACATACTGCTCAAAAGTGCTATACCCACTGGCGCTCGTTTGCAACGAGTGCATACTTACATATAAAAAAAAGTAGTAGCGTTTGCAAAGCGGCAAACTAAAACAGGATTTAATTTGTGCATGTAAATTTTTTCTTTTAAAATCAATACATTTTATTACAAATAATGTCTGAGAAATACAAAGTTATAGATAGTACGGTACCTACTTTTATTACCATTACCGTTGTTGATTGGGTTGATTTATTTACACGTCCCGTTTATTGCAATATCTTAGATAAATCTTTGAATTATTGTCTTAAAGAAAAAGGATTGAGTGTGCATGCCTATGTCTATATGACAAGCCATATTCATTTAATAGGTACAACACTTGAAGTGGAATTGCACAATGTGATACGTGATTTTAAGAAGTATACCTCAAAAAAATTAATTAAAGCAATACAAGAACATCCCGACCCGATCCCTTAGGCGAACTGGTGAAGCAGAGTAGACGCGAAACCTAAAGTAGTGGTTCGGCGGAGCCAATAGCTGTTAAAAAAATTTAATTTTGAAGCTCAAAAATCAGGAAGAGCAACAAATTATAAATTTTGGAAAGATGGTTTTCATCCCGATACCTTAGATACTTTGGAAAAAATGGAACAACGAGTAAACTACATCCGTGATTATCCAGTTGAAGTGGAAATTGTATTTCATGAAAGAGATTATGTAAAGAGCAGCTATAGAAATTATGAATAAGAAAATACTGTTTTTTGCAACGTAAATGTTGAACCTTTATGGTAATCTGTTTAAATAACACGCGTTGCAAACGCTTTATTTTCGGTCTTTAAGTAAGTATGTACTCGTTGCAAACGAGCACGAGAGGGGGTGATTGTTGATGCAACTCTTAAAGAGTTTTATGAAAAAAATCAAAAAATTAAAAAAGATAAAAAATAGAACCGAGCCAAAATATAAGCAATTGTATTTCAATTAATGAAGGTGTTCAATTCCCGCTGACTCTTTATTTTTTTTAACAAATTTGGTATTTTTTAAGCAATAAACTGTGTCTAATACTTATTGCGCAAACTAGTAACTAATTGGTCTATAGTGTTTTAGTATTAAAAAAGGGAAGGTGTTCAATCCCTTCCCTTTTGTGGACTTACAGGGCCTACAATCGAACACCTAATTCCGATATTGACGTTTTTTGAGAGCTTAAAATCGTGATGTAGTATATTGATTTTTAATTGTTTAATTAATTTAATTCAATAATTATTTTTAAGTTTAAGATATTTAATTAAGTGTTTTTACGAGTTATTTAATTGCTGTGTTCAACTCATAAGTGCAACAAACTTATTATTTAGAGTTTCAATAGGACTAAGGTAATTGAATTTTCTAATGGGTCTGTTATTAATTAATAATTCTACTTGTTTAATTCTACTTGTTTAATTCTTTCATTGGTTACAATTCGTAAATCAGTTTTCTTTGGAAAAAATCTTCTAATTACACCGATTCTATTTTCTACATTTCCTTTTTCTTGCGTGGTATATGGTGTTGTAAAATAGGTTTTTAGATCAAATATTTTGCGATTTCAGTATTTTCAGCAAATTCTTTTCCGTTGTCAAAAGTGATTGTTTTGACGTAGCAGGAGTTAAATCTAGAAAGCCTTTCAATTATTTTCTGTGTGACTTCTAATGATGTTTTTCCCTGCAACTTATCTATCATGGTAATTAATGTAGTTCTATCTGTAAGGACTAGTAATGCTGATTTATGGTCTTTTCCAATCATTAAATCGGCTTCTAAATCTCCGATTCTTTTTCTTTGTTCAATAACAGCTGGCCTCTCACTTATATTTTTACGATTCAGAATTGCTCCTCGAGTGTCTTTTATATTCCCTCTTTTTTGTCTCCGTTTACCATGTTTCAATTCTTGGTAAAGTGTCTTAAAAGGTTTATTCTCTATCCTGTTAATGTGCTTAGATTCCCATATCCATTTGTAAATTGTTTCATGACTAACTATTGCTTTGCCTTCTAATTTCCAACGTTCTGAAATTAACTCTGGACTCCATTTGTCCAAGATCATTTTATCGAAGATAGCTTGCTTCAAATCAGATGTTAATAAAACTATTTTATACATTTCTTTATTACGATTACTTGTTTTTCGCTGCGAGTTTAAAGCACAGTATTCTCCAGAACCCCTTCCTCTTTTTGGTATAGATCGTTTTAGTTCTCTACCAATAGTACTGCGATGAACACCTAACTGATCTGCAATTTTCGTTTGATTAAAACCAGCTTGTACTAGAGCTTCGATTTGGTACCTTTATTCTCCGGTTAATTGTTTATATTTTTTCATGTAAGACAAATTAAGGCTTTTGACCTTAAAAACTTGAGAGATAACTTTAAGTGTTTTTAATTTATCTGTTGCACTTATAACTTGAACTTACTACTTACAACAAATTAATAATTAATCATTTGTAATTTATCTCGATCATGATTTAATATAATTTAGGGAGCAGTAGCAGTGCTTGTAAGAAATTATATATTCATCGATGAAAATACTTACGATAAATAGACAAGAATTGTATGAAAAAGTGTGGTCAATGCCAATTGTAACGTTGGCCGAAGAATACATGATACCTATCGTAATTTTGAGGAAAATATGTGAAAAAAATGACATTCCAATTCCACTAAAAGGACATTGGAATAAAATGAAATCTAATAAAAGTGTTTCTATAATTCCACTCCCTAAAAATAATATGGATGAAAAAATAATTAT
Organism: Flavobacterium sp. GNP010; assembly: GCF_056428945.1. NCBI lineage: Bacteria > Pseudomonadati > Bacteroidota > Flavobacteriia > Flavobacteriales > Flavobacteriaceae > Flavobacterium > Flavobacterium sp. GNP010. Next base: position 16,521 of record NZ_JBWJVK010000011.1, read on the forward strand.
CAATACCATGAATACAAAGCTTAATTCAAGCTTAAATAATCCGTTAAAAAAAATTATTGAGGAAAAAATAAGAAATAATACATCATTAATTTTTAAAGTAGCAGATCAATTGCAACGACCAGAAGATTTAATTTTAAAAACTAAGGCGCACTTTGAAGAGAAAAAACATTTAGAATCTTTGAACCCATCAAAAGGAATGCTTCAAACAGACAGCGGTTTTCCGGATATTATAGTGTCTGTAAAAAACATTTCTCGATCATTAAGAATTTTGGATACTTTAATAAAAAATTTTAAAATATTAGGGTACAAAATTGATTTGCGTAAAACTGGCTTACATATCGTTTCTATCAACAATGATGTAATGAAAATTTACATTAGAGAAAAAAATGACACAAAAGATACAATCAATATTGATGGACAGAAATCAAGGGAGTTTATACCTAACGGAAAATTATCTGTCAAAATCAAATTGTTTGGTTTATTTGATTTTTCAGATACAAATACACTATTGGTTGAAAATCAAATTGAAAAAATATTAATAAAAATTGAAAGCAAATTTAAAGAAATACAATACATAAAAAGTCAATTAAAAATTGAAAGAATTAATGATAATGAGTTTATAAACGTTGATGAAAATAAACAGAAACTTCAAGCAAATGAACTAAGCAAGTTTACCAAATTTTATAATGATGCACATCGATGGAAAAAATTCAAAATACTTGAAGAGTATTATTTTTTAATTGAAAACAAAGAAAATAAAAGTACAGAAATCGAAGAATGGCTTATTTGGGCAAAATCAAAATTAGATTGGTACAATCCAACTATTAACGCCGATGATGAATTATTAAATAACGTTGATAAAGACGATTTAAATTTTTAAAATAAATCTGTAAAACGTTAACACAATTTATACAAATGTTCATCCTCACAAAACCAACAATTCAATATCTTCGTATATGAGTGTGATAACACATTTATTGAATTACAATTCTCTACGCAAATGTAGTTTTAATCCGTTTAAATTATGAGTCATTTTTCAAAGATAGGTAACTGTGCTATTTTAGTATTTGCTAAGAGTGCAGTTTGCGAAAATGAGTCAAAAAGAATATTAGATTCAAGTATCAATAACATGATGCTTTGGAGTACATTAAACAATAACGTATTAAAAATAACACAAAAATCAAAAATACCTTTTTTCGTTGTCAATGAATCTGCTCAGACGGGGTTAACATTTGGACAAAAGATAAGTAATGCCATAAATAACATATTCAATGAGGGCTATGATAAGGTAATAGTAATCGGAAATGATTGTCCAGAGTTAAAGACACAACACTTGCATTTAGTGCAGGATCATCTTCAAAAAAACGATTTCGTTTTTGGTCCAGATTATAGTGGTGGTGATTACATATTAGGTATATCAAAAAATAAGTTTAACAAACTAGACTGGGAAAATTTTGATTGGCAAACCAGAAATTTACATAAAAATCTAATCTCATTTTTTGCTAATGAAACGGTTTTTTTGCTTCCATTTTTAAATGATATAAATTCTTCTTTCTCATTTAAGAAAGCCATTTATCAACTTCCTTACAATAGTTATTTAAAAAATATTCTTCTTTGTCTATCTTACAAATTACATTATGTATTTTGTTTTATTGAACATAAATTTTCTACTTCATTACTAATTATTTTAAATTATAGAGGACCACCAAGTTTAATTGGAACTTAGTGAAACACAAACCGAAATAATTTAAATAAAATCCAGATGAAACATCTTTATATCTGGGTCATGCTTTGTATATCTACAATTGCAATAGCCCAACAAGATTTGACTGTCACTGTTATAGACGCTGCGACTAAAAAAATTGTACCAAATTATCCTATAACCTTACAAAATACCAGTAGAAATATCCTTTTAAATCAAATTTCTAATAATCAAGGAAAAGCCATATTTAGAAATTTAGAAGCGCTAGATGATTACCAAGTTATATCAGAACTGTCGAATGATTTTGCTGCAGAAACGTCTAATTTGATAAGTATCCGTTCCAATCAAAATCCCAATTTGACATTAGTGTTACGAAAAAACACTACCGAGCAATTAAATGAAGTTATATTATATTCAGGTTCTACGACCAAAATAAATCGTCAAGATGCAGAAGTATCTTCAGAACTTAAGGCAGCAGAAATACAAGAAATTCCTGTTGAAGGTCGCGACATAACTAGAGTTCTCTATCGATTGCCAAATGTATCGCAGGCCACCGGATTTTATAATGAAGCACCCAACGTTAGTATAAATGGAGCTAATGGCTTATTTACTTCCTATTTAATTGACGGTATGGACAATAATGAACGTTTTCTTGGCGGACAAAAATTTGCAATTCCATCAGGATTTGTAAAAGATTTAACCGTTTTAACGAGTAACTTTTCCGCAGAATATGGATTAACAGGAAGTGGCGTAATTGATGTTACACCACGTTCAGGTTCAAATGAATTAAAAGGGGAAACATTCTTTATAACGCGTCCAGGTCCAGCAATTGATAGTAAATCTACATTCGCTCAACGTGATTTATCCGGAAATCAAGTTAAAGATGGTTTTGCAAGATATCAAGCTGGTGCAGGCGTTGGTGGTGCTATAGTTAAAGATAAAACTTTCTATTATTTGAATTTCGAACATACTACAGACGTAAAAGATAATTTACTTAATGTGCCACAATTTGGTATCAATGAAACAGTAAGAGGAACAAATACATTTAATTATTTTTCTGCTAAAGTGGATCAAATTTGGAATCCAAATTTTAGATCATCTTTGCGTGCGAATGTTGGATTAGTTTCAATTGAAAGACAAGGCGGTGGATTAGATGGCGGTGCAACATTTCAATCAGCAGGGAATACGCAAGATAGAAATAGTATATTGATGGCTTTTAAAAATGCTTATTCTTTTGGGAAAATTTCTGCGGAAAGTAATGTACAATATAGTAGATTTAGATGGAACTTCGCCAAACCGAATAACCCAACTTCTCCTCAAGTAGTAGTATTAGGAACAAACGATGAAACATTAGCAATATTAGGAAATCCAGGATATGTTTTTGATGCGTTAGAAAATACAATACAATTTCAACAAAAATTTAAATACTATTTCAATAATCATACTTTTAAAGGAGGATTTAACTTTATAAGAGGCGATCATGAATTATTTGGTGGTGGAAATCCAAACGGTAATTACACTGTTAAATTAAATCAAGATCAGATAAATACACTTAACTCTAGCGGAGTTGGCAGTTATCTTTCTATTAATGATATTCCATCAAATGTGAATGTTTTAAATTATAATGTTGAATTAAGACCTGCTGCATTTGGAACTAATCAAAATATTTATTCTACTTACATTGAAGATTTATGGTCAGTTACACAGAAGTTAAATCTAACTGTAGGTTTGAGGTATGATTACGATAATTTATCAAAGGGAGGAAGTGATAAAGGTGATTCAAATAATATAGCGCCAAGATTTAACTTCAATTACAAATTAACTAATAATAGTAGTGTTCGCGGTGGATATGGCATTGCCTACGATAAGATAAATTATGCTATATTCAGCGATGCGCTACAACAAAATACAAAGTCAGTAGATTACCGCACACAGTTACAACAATTTGTTAACCTAGGTATTCTACCAGCTAATACAAATTTAGATGCTGTTACTTTTAATGGCAATGTATCAGCAAATTTATCAAGTGTTCCTTACTTGCAAGGACCAAATGGCAGCTCACTACAAAATCAAATAGAAGGTGCTTTTAGTAATGAACGACGAATTTTAAATCCCAATGGTTTTAAAAATCCGTTTTCAATACAATACTCATTAGGGTATCAATTACAGGTAGATCAGGATAAATTGTTTTATGTGGATTTTGTTCACAATCTAGGTAAAGATTTATTTCGTTTGAGAAACTTAAACGCAGCATCTGAATATGTAATAGATCCAACGAATGTAATTGTTAGAACTCCCGAACAAGCGGACGCTTCAAGACCTATTCCTATAGTTAATAATTCTGCTACAATTAATGGTCAAACAATAACAGGCGTAGCAAGAAATGTCGTTATGACCGAATCAGAAGGGAAATCTAAATATTATGCAATGAGTTTAAACTATCAAAAAGCACGAGGTACTGATAATTATTCTTATCGTTTAAATTATACTTTATCATCCTTAAAAAATGATACAGAGGATATAAATTTTAGAGCTAAAGATGGAAATAACTATGGTAATGAGTGGGGACCATCTATTAATGATAGAACACATAATATCAATGGAATATATAGTTATTATCCTTTTACAGGCACTACTATAACATTGGCGGGTTTACTGCAAAGCGGACAGCCGATTAATAGAATTCCATTTGGATTTTCAACAACAGATTTAAACGGAGATGGATCTGGATTTAGCGATGCTTACCAAGGTAATAGTGATCGTTTTCCAGGTGAATCTAGAAACAATGATCGTTTGCCGTGGAATGCTACCTTTGATCTTGGATTACAACATCAAATTAAAATATCAGCAAATGGCAAATTAGAATTTAGAGCAGACATATTTAACTTACTTAATGCCGAAAATTTGAGCGGATATAGCAACAATGCTACGCAAAGTAATCAAATTCAAGGTGGTTCAGTAGCAAGTGGACTATTTACAAAAAGGAATGCGTCTCCACCAAGACAATTTCAATTTGGTGTTAGATACTTATTTTAATAAATTAGTGGGGTTCTTAGGAACCCCATTTTTAACAAATAATCAATGAAAAAAATCAGCATACTATTAGTTTTTATCTTACTCCTTTCATGTAAGAAGAAAATAGAAGAAAAAAGGGAAGATTTAAATTTTGCGAATTGGTCATCAATTGAAAAACAAGCCACAGGCAAAGATATTACCATGGTCATGTGGATGGGTGATGCAAAAATAAATGCATACATGAGGAACTATATTATTCCTAAAGTTAAAAAAGAAAATAATATTAATTTGCAAATAATTGATGGTCAGGGGTCAAAAGTAGTTCAGCTTTTAATGACAGAACAACAAGCAAATAAATCTAATAGTGATATAGATTTAATGTGGATAAATGGGGAAACATTTTATCAACTAAAACAAATTAATGGTTTGTATGGTCCATGGACAGATAAATTACCAAATGCAAAGAATATCGATTTTAAAAATCCTTTTATAGGTACCGATTTCCAGCAGCAAATCAACGGTTTTGAATTACCATGGGGTAACGTTCAGATGGCATGGATTTATAATAGCGATAAAGTTAAAAATCCACCTCAAACAAGAGCGGAATTATTACTGTTTGTAAAACAAAATCCTGGCATCTTTACTTTTGATAATCAATTTACAGGCTTAACTTTTTTAAAATCATTGCTAATAGATATTTCAGGAAGCAAAGATAATTTGTCGGGAGATTTCAACAGCAAAAAGTACAAAGAATATAGTACAGAATTATGGCAGTACATCAATGAGTTAAGACCTTATCTATGGAGAAAAGGAACAGTATTTCCTGAAAATGTAGCTCAAGTACATCAACTATTTTCAAATGGTGAACTTTGGTTTACAATGAGTAACAATGATGCAGAAGTAGATAGTAAAATAGCTGAGGGCCTTTTTCCTAATTCTACAATAGCTTACGTACCAGAGTTTGGAACAATTCAAAATTCACATTACATAGGAATATCGTCTAATAGTGCCAATAAAGCTGCAGCTATGGTGGTTGCAAATGCATTAATTTCTGTTGAAGCACAATCAAAAAAAATGAATCCAATTATATGGGGTGATGGAACCGTTTTAGATTTAAATAAATTGTCGAAAAAGGATAAATCAATTTTTGAACAAATACCTGCAAGAATTAAATCACCAAAACGAAATGATATTCAAAATAAAGCATTAAAAGAATTAGCTCCAGAATACATGGTAAAACTTGCGGAAGATTTTAGAAAATATGTAATAAATAATCAAGCACAAAATTGAAGTTAAGCAAACTTAATATAATTCTATTTATTCTATTTGTGGCGGTACCTGTCTTTTCGGGACTGTCATATGCTTTTTTATATAGCATTGGTGTTTTTGGAATTTTAAGTTCAGAGATAAACTTTAATGCTTGGAAATCAGTCTTAACCGATTTTTATTTCTGGAAAAGTATTTTATTTAGCTTATATGTTGGCATTTTAAGTGTGTCGATTAGCAGTATTTTATCCTTTTTAATAGCAATAAGTTGGCGATCAAATTTCAAGAGTGGACTACTTAGTTATGTAATTTATCTACCGTTGTGTTTTCCTGCAACGGTAGTTGCATTCTTTATTTTCCAAATGTTTTCGCAATCTGGATTTGTTTCTAGAATTACGAATTATCTCCAAATTACTGATGGAATTTCTAACTTTCCCGTTCTTATAAACGACACACTTGGAATAGGAATCATATTTACAATGATTCTATTGATTTCCCCTTTTTTTATCATATTATTTTCTGCAGTATACGAATCAGAAAGGATCGATGAACTGTCAGATTTAGGATCGACGTTGGGAGCTTCAAAAAGTCAAATTATGAAAAAAATTGTAATACCAATTGTGTTTAGAAAAACAGCCGTTTCTTTAATATTATTTATACTATTCGTAATGGGAAATTATGAAGTTCCATTATTATTAGGTGGGCAAAATCCACAATTAATTTCAGTAGCAATTGTTCAAAAAATAACACGATTCAACTTGTACGATATTCCTAATGGTTTTGCAATGAGTATTATTTATGTTACTTTTTTGATTGTATTGCTTGGGTTTTTAGCAATTAAAAATCCTAACTTTTTTGCAACAAAAGAGCACAATGATTAAAAGAGTCTGCCAATATATTTTTGTAAGCGCCATTGGATTTCCATTGCTATTCCTGCTAATACTTTCGTTGGGGAAAAACTGGATATTTCCGAACATTATTCCTGTAGAATTATCAATTGGAAATTGGTTAAGTATTCTATCCACTGAAGCAAATATTGTAGCGCTGTTTTTGAATTCATTATTATTATCTACCATAGTCGCTATACTTGTAACTTCTTTTAGTTTTATAATTTCAAAGTCTATAGCATATAGTAAAAATAAAACCTTGTATATATTGCTTGCGTATATACCATATTTATTATCACCAGTAATTATGGCTGTTTTATTTCACTATTTCTTTATAATCAGTAATCTGACTGGTACATTTTTTGGCGTTATATTGGCGCAATTTTTAGTTTCATTTCCATTTGGCATTATTATTTTCATTAGCTTTTGGACTAACAAAATAAAGAAAATAGAAGATTTAAGTTACACATTAGGAAGTTCGCAAAAGCAAACATATATTAAGATTATCTTACCACTATCAAAGCATATTTTGCAATTGTGTTTCTTTCAGATTTTTCTAATTTCATGGTTTGAATATGGGCTTACAAGTATTATTGGTACCGGGAAAATTATGACTTTAACTTTAAGTGTTTTTAAATATATAAATGAAGCTAATATTTTTTATGCTGCATTTGCTTCAGTACTTCTAGTCATTCCACCTATGCTTTTAGTATACATTAATAAAAAACTACTATTTTTTGTAGAAAAAAATACAATATTATGAATATCCTAGAAGTAAAAAATATTTCGAAAACCTTTGGATTAGAGAGTGTACTCAAAGATGTATCTTTAATAGTGGAAAAAGATAAGACTTTAAGCTTACTCGGAGCATCTGGAAGCGGAAAATCGACACTTTTAAAAATTATTGCTGGTCTTGAAAAACAAGATAAGGGCAATCTTTATCTAAACGAGTTAGAGGTCAGTAATGTCAAACCGCAAGAAAGGCAGTGTGTCTATCTATACCAAGAGTCCCTTCTTTTTCCCCATCTAAATGTTTTTGAAAATATTGCATTTGGATTACGTATTAAAAAAGAAAAAGAAGATATTATTCAACAGAAAGTTAATAGTATAATTGAATTAATTGATTTAAAAAGTCAGTCCTTAAAGATGACAAATCAACTTTCAGGTGGACAAAAACAAAGAATTTCGTTTGCAAGAGCAATTGTGATTGAGCCTAAAATATTATTGTTAGATGAACCATTTGGAGCTTTAGATAGTGTTACAAGAAAACAAATGCAAATTCTTTTTAAGGATTTGGTGCATCAAATGAATGTATCGTCAATTTTTGTAACGCACGACATCAAAGAAGCCATAATCATGGGAGATGCTCTCGGAAAAATTGAAAACGGAATTTTAAAGCAATATTGCAGCCCCACTGATTTTATAAAAGATAAAAATTCTGGCGTACAAGAGGAAATCAATTTTTGGCAACAATATAATTTATAGTCTATGAAGAAATTAAAAGCAGCAGTTGTTTCAAATGGAATAGAAGGATTGAAAAATTACTTTATTTCAAGTGATGTAATTCACTACAGTTTTCTTGAAATTTCAAATGATTTTGATCCAGATTTAGAATCGTACCAATTACTTATTGTCCCGAATGGAAGTGATAATATTGCTATGTCTAAAATTAAAGATAAAGTTGCAAATTTTCTAAATGATGGTAAAGCATTATTTTGTTTTGATGGATGGTTCACAAATTGGGTGCCAAACAATCAATGGATTATGAGTAATGATTTAAAAAGTATTGATCAAAGGTATACTGTGAATTCAGATAAAAACAATTTACTTGAAAATGTGGATATTCAGGATTTGATATATAGTCATAAAATGAGTGGATGGTGGTCTTGTGGATACATTAATGCAGGTGAACAAGCAGAAGTTATTCTGCAAGATACCTGGAAAAGACCAATAGTTGTACTGGATGAAAAATCAACGAAAGGAACACTATTTTTAACTGCGAGCGCACCATTAGGCGATATAGGTATTACAAATACTAACTATAATCTAAACAATTCTTTAGCGCAATTATATCAAAATAGCGTATTTTTAATCATAAAAAAACTAGAATCATGAAAAAAATAGGTTTAATATTTAATGGTGTTTGGAGTCATTATACTTTTGCTACGGCTCCAAAATATGCCAATAGCATAAAATTATTATACGTTTATGATTTATCAAAAGAATTATTAGCTGATTTAGAAGCTATAATTATTCCATTTCAATCCAATCATATTGAAATAGCAAAGCATAAAGATTTACTGTATTCTTTTTTAGCGCAAGAAAAAAAAATCATGGTAGAAGGTGATTCTTCTGCAAATTGGCTCGATGCTAAATGGGAAGACAGACCAGTAAATAATTATTGGTGGGTAGATAATCCAAATAATCCTCCAATATCTGAAACTAATTTTTCTCATCCGTTGTATAAAGGACTATCGCCAAGACATTCTTGTTGGCACACACATGGGGCGTACACATCTATTCCAACTAATGCAACTGTAATTCAAAGAAAAGATGATACGGATATAATAACATGGGAAACAACCGAATATGGTGGACATTTATTAGTAACTACTTTAGATCCTATTGTTGAACATGGCATACAGCAAATTACACATTTAGATAATTATGTTGACAAACTTATTTTTTATCTTACTGGAGAAAATGTTTCTGGTACATTTCAGATACCTGCAGAGAATTACGGAGTTGAATTACCAATTAATTTATAATCCAGATAAATGCTAAAGGTCGCTATTCAAAATGGTTATATTGAAGTTGTTTTTCAAAATAAATTGAACTCAGAAAAACAAAAAGAATCAGTGTGTGGTCCAATTTTTAATCCAATAAGAGAAAAATATTCGAAATTTAGGGGATATATTGAAGACGCAAATTTAGGTCTAGGTTGTGGTTTTCCATTTGAATTTATAGCCTATGATGACGATGATAAAATAGTTGATTTAGGATGTGCTGCTGGTATAGACTGTTTTATTATGGCTAATAGAATAACTAATAAAGGTACTGTTACTGGCATAGATTTAACTGAAAGTCTGATCATAAAAGCAAATTCAATAGCAAACAAATATCTAATAAAAAATATTGAATTCATATGTGGAGATATTGAAAAATTATCCTTCGAAAATGAGACTATAGATACAATAACAAGTAATGGAGTATTCAGTTTATTGCCTAATTTGATGCACACATTTGAAGAAGTATTTAGAATTTTAAAAAGTAACGGACAGTTTTGTTTTTCTGATATTAACAAAAAAGGAAAATTTGGACCTGAGCTTTATCCGCAAATAAAAGAATTTACAGGTTGTTTGAATGGAATACGATATCAAAAACTGTATATAGATTATTTGCTAAAAGCTGGGTTTTCCTCCATTGAAATAGTAAATGAAAGACCAGTTATTTTACCAAAAGAACTGCGATCTGCTGATCAAGAGAATATACTTTTTATTACAACTTTTAAAATAAAAAAATAATTATGAATACATCATTTGAGCATATACAATCAATTTATTGGGTCTTTACCCAGTTGTGTAATGATGATTGTGACCATTGTTATAATGACTCTAGTCCTTTTGGTAAAAGAATAAGTGAATCCGACTGTATGAAAATTATAGAAAATTTACCGAAAAGAGTAGATCGATTAATTTTAAGTGGTGGTGAACCTCTAGCAGATATAAAACTATTATATTCTATATTGGATAAAGTGAAGGAAAAGTATCAGGACTCTATTCAAATCATGTTGCAAACCAATGGGGATTTATTAAATGTTGAAAAATTACAGATTTTGATCCAAAAAGGAGTGCAACGTTTTGATATTGCAAGCATAGATAGATATCATAAAAAAGCAGGCGGCAGACTACTAGAATTAGCAGATATTTTTGCAAGTTGTAATGTCATAGGAACAGAAAATGACCCACTAATTGATGGTGAACATTACTTAACTCAAAACCCTTTAAGTTGGGGTTATTGGGGCGCAAGTGACGACATGTGGTTAGGAGGAAATTGGGCACGAGGTAAAGCACTCAAAAATAATATTTGGTTAAAAGATTCTAAACATAATTTTTGTTCAATACTTTCTGGAGCTCGAAACTTTTTAGGCGGATATTCTGATATTCCGCAGGAAATTAGTATACAACTATGGCGAATAAATCCATGTTGTCCAGGAACACATTTTCCGATGGGAGATGCTAGACAAGAGAAAGTTAGCACTGTTTTAGATAGAGCATCTAGAAGCGCAGTATTTAAAATTTTAAATGAGGGGGAACCATTAAAGATGGGAATTTCATTGGGTGTGACCGAGGAAGAAGCTATATCTAAAAATGAAGAATTACAAAATATTTGTAAATATTGTGATCATTTCTTTAAGTGCCATAAGGAAGAAATATTTGATAAAAATGGAATTAAAGAGGCTATTTTGTGAGTGCAATTTTAAAACTATCAGAACAATTACTTTCCAATATTAAACACGGTAATTCATATCAAAATGAAATTATCGAACTGAGTCAAATAAGGTATGAAAATCTGTTAATGGAATTAGAAACAGACAATTATAAAAAGACCTTTTGGCTCAACATTTATAATTCATTTTATCAAATATATGCAAAAACAATTCTAGACAAATCAATTTATACACAAAAGGTCATTATTATAGCAGATATGTTTTTCTCCTTAGATACTATAGAACATGGAATTTTAAGAAAAGGCAAATTTGTGATTGGCTTTGGTTATCTCAAGAATCCTTTCTATGCTAGTTATATTAAACAACTACAAGTAAACAATATAGATTATAGAATTCATTTTGCATTAAACTGCGGTGCAATCAGTTGTCCACCGATCTTTGTATACGAATTCGAACAATTAGAGAAGCAGTTGAATTCAGCCACTGATTCGTTTATTGAAGCAGAAACGACTATAAATGCTGACAGCAAAACAATTTCCACATCCAAGCTTTTCTTATGGTATAAAGGTGATTTTGGCTCAAATAAAAATATTAAAATATTAATCGGAAAAATTTTCAATCTACAAATAAATGACTACTTACTAGAATATACTGATTATAACTGGACAAAAAAATTAGATAATTACAGTTAATATTTTCCCTCATTTAAGTTTCTAGTGGCTTTTTAATATTGAGATCAACTCATCATAAAAATTTTGATAATCATTTTGTTTTTTATGAACTGATGAATTTATAATTATGATATTTACCTAAAAAACATTCTGATTACAAAATCAAAAAAATCACTTAAAAAATTTTATTTGTGGTAGATCTCTACCGTTGATCTGGTATACAATAGTTTAGCTTTTTTCTTGACATATTGATAGGAATGCTTTAGTAATTTCTGTACTGACTTAATTGAATATGCCCATTTTGCATTACTGTTGAAAAGGATTGGTATTTGATTTCAAAACGTTCTTATGCTAATGGACTTAGTTTTTGCTTCTCATCTTTTAAAATTTTTTCTATACGAGAATAAGGACGTCCTGTGAGTTTTCGACACTTACGAGCATCTAATAAATCCCATATCTGCTGGTTTAATTCTTTTAGAAAAAGGAATTTAGGTTCTTTTAGGTTTACATAAATCCTTAAATAATATCTTAACGGCTCCTTCAACTAATGATTTATCTTTAGGTTTATAAGCTTTGGCAGACAAGATTATAGTTTGGTAATGCTTGGCTAAATCGACTAAAGTTACATTGATTGTTGGTTTAAAACGACTGCTTTTAATTACTGCAGATTTTAAATTATCGAGAACAATTGCCGCAGGAGGTCCTTCAAAAAAACCGCATGGCATTTTCTACCGAAGTAACAAATTCCTCTTTTTGCGGTTTCCTAGAAGCTTTGGCATAGGTATATTGACTGGCTCCCAATATGACTACAAAAAATTGTACTCCTTTAATTTCTCCCATGTCTTTATCAATGATGGACAGTGTTTTTCCAGCATAAACCATATACATTTTATCACCCGCTTTGTGATTCATGTGTATCACTGGATTGACTGGTTTACCCCATGTTTTGTAATGATGTTCAAATTGTGAACTCCTGTAGCCTTCATGATTTAAGGCAATATATTGCTCGCACATATGGTGTATGGTAACTCCAACTTTTTTTAGTTCGCGTTCCATTTTAGAAAAAAAAATCATGAAGTTTTTGCAGTTTGGGACTGATTGATTCCACAGTGGTGTGTGTGAATAAAAATTATAACTCGGAATCTGTTTTTACGCTAATTACTTCAAAACTTAATCTCAGTACTTCAAATAAAGAAATATACTTCTTTACCGTGTTTCTAGAAAGGGATTAGTACTTACTTATTAATAACTTATTTTTCCCGTTACAGTAGAATTTAATGCTTTTCTAATTTTTCTCATGTATGTTATTTTGTTTGCCTTAATCCGTATTTTTTTAAACGAATGTATGGTTCTAACAACATGAAAAAGTCAGTAGTTTTTAATGTCCAATTTTACCTCAAATTCAGGTGGTCAATTTGCACAGGAATTGTGTGGTCAATTTGACCGATTTTTCAACACACGGCTATAAGCATCAGATAATAAGTCGTTATTTAATGGTCAGTAATTTGATGATATAAGTAGATCTGTTCTACTTCTGCCGAATTCAATATGGTTTCTATTACAACGCTGAGAATTTTATCTTCAGGTTTGTCATCAATTTGACATATAACATCCTGTCTTTTAAATAGTCCTTTTATTATCAATTTTTTATTTCGACTAACCGTTTTTCGATAAGATGATAGATGCTTTGTTCAGTAATGTCAAATGCTTCATATAATTCTATTTTATAAATTTGCTTATCATCGATTATTGCTTTTTTTACTTTTACAAACAAATCCGGTAGATAAAATTTGTTGTGGCTGTGTTTCACAAAGCATCTCTGATTATAAGGAATGTATTCAATCAGACTATTGATTCTTTCATCTAAATTTAGCAAAGCAGGTTTATTTGCCGAATATAGTTCTTCTAAATGCTCAGGATCAAATTAAATTGATCTTGCATAGGATGAAAACTACTGTTTGGGGAACCTTCTGAAATCAGATTTTAGACTTGTGACATATGAATATCACGGTCGTGATGAAAATGGTCTTCAAACATTAAATCTTTTCTTGAATTTCTTCGAATCCCTTTGAGTGATAAGCAGGTTTTTAACTCTTTATTTCGGTAAATTAAAGCAGACTCACGGCATTAAAAAGCAATGAAAGGAGGACTTAAAGAATAGTGGTTACTAAGTTTTGATGAGAAGATAAAAGCTATATTAATCTGAAAGTGTTCTTTAACTTTTCTTACCCATTCTCTATGCAGATGTTTTTAATCATCTATATTGCTTTCAATATTGATAATTAAACAGCTAAATCCCTAATACTTTTGTCTGGTAAAAAATATTTGAATGATATTATATTGATTAACTAATTGTCTCAGGATATTTTATAAATACTCGTTTTCGAGTTTTTGAAATGAAAGTTTTTTGAAGTATTCCTATTTTGCCTTTTTAATTAATACTTATCCGAAAATGTATTTTTTTTGTATAAAATACTTTGTAAGCAAGCAATAGATTGTACCGTACCAAAATAATCGAAATTGTATCATACTAATTCAAGCTTGAATTTTACCAGTTTGAAAAAAATTAGAGAATTTTAAATATCTTTGCACATAGTAACAAAGCCGAAATATATATTCAGAACTATCAGTTAAATTATTGAGCTTCGAGGAATGAAACAAGAAGCGCTGACTTTTGCAATTGATGTTTGTCAGCAATAAGTTTGTAATATTAAGGGAAGTGAAACTGCAGAAAAATAAAAATTAAAAGCAGTTGCAGAAGTTTTAAGGGTTTCTGCTGAGGCGATAAAAATCATAGCGATAATGTAGTATTCAATATTAGAGGTAATAAATTTCACGACAACGCTTTATTATTAAATTACAATTTCACTTTTAATCCTATTGACAAATTGATTGAAGCAAATGACGAAAACAGAAAAAATATGAATGTTTGGTTTAAGCCGAAACAGATAAAGTTGAGTATTTGAAAAAATTATTGAAGGCTAAATAAACCTTTTATAAAAGATATAATTAGTTGTAAAAAGAGACCTCGCAAGCCTCTTTTTGTTTTTATTACAGAGAGTAAATTAAATAAATCACGCAGCATTAGTAGTGCGTGTAAATATAATCATCGAATGAACAAAATTATTAAGCTAAGAGTTAAAAAAGAAATTGATAATAATAGTGAGCTTAAAGTTTTGAAATTAAAAGGTACTCTTATTTCGAAAGGTTATACTGAAATTATTCATATTGCTGATGAAAACACAGAGTATTACCTCAATTCATTTTCCATTTCACTTGAGAATAAAAAAGAGGTAGAAGATTTTGTCTTAGACTATATTACAAACCATGATCTTATCGGCACCATTTTGTTACTTCAAAAAAACAAATAAATGATCTTTAATCGCGTTAATTTTTTTTAAATCATGTGTAAAAATCTTCCTAAAATAGTCAGAATTTATACATAATTCAAAAATTATTCTTTTTAAAAAGTATGCTCACTTATTCAGGATTTAATAATTATTCAAGAACGTTTTCTTGCGTATCTGAATAAGAGAGCCTAAACTTTCAAAAATCGCTTAAATAAGTATTTTTAGAGTTTTATAGCTTCCCAAAGATCTCAAAAATTACCCGATAAAAAATCACAAAAAAGTACCACTAAGGAATTGGGTATAGTTTAACTGCGTGCGCATAATGTCAACGCTCATTTTTCGCAATTCCATCATTCAATACTTATAGCACTCCGCTTGATGTATATCGAATTTAGTAATGCTTACTTTTTTCTTTTGAGAAATTTTTTTGCAGTCTGGCTAAATCATAAACTAATATTTCCAGCTATTTACAGAAGACATTTTGCAGGTGAAAATTACACATGATTGTTTATGTCAAATACTAGCTTTAAATTAGCCTGTATGCCTCAATAGTCGAAAGATTGCACTGTTTCTGCTATAGCCAGATTAACTGTTGTTAAACAACAGGGTCTTGCTGACCAATACTTGGAATTTGATATTTTTACCAAATATATACTTCGTTATATGCTTTTACAGAACTCGAAAATTAAGTAATCGAGTATGGTTCATAATAACATAGCAAACTAAATCAATAAAATTTATACTATTATTTTGATAATTAGTGAAGGATTCTAAAATTTTATAATTGGGTTAATTCAGAGTTTAAATACAAGATAAATAAAATAAGCGTTAATTTTCATAATGAAGTGTACCGAGATGAATTTAAAATGTCTATTTAAGCATTACCATAGTTGAAAAGTATTCGTTAAAGTAATTACCACAAATGGATGATTTCCTTTATTTTCGATAGACTTTAAAATTTAGTAGTAGATATAACCTCTCTAAAGAGGCAAAAATGTAATTTTGTCTCTTAAATTTATATAAAATTATTTTGAAAAACATCCTTATCATCGACGACGAAGAAAAACTTCGCGGACTTCTCGCCAGAATTATAAAATCAGAAGGTTTTGAAGTTCTTGAAGCTTCCGATTTAAAATCAGGTTTCAAAAAACTGGAACACAATGATATTGATGTGATACTTTGTGATGTCAAACTTCCTGATGGCAATGGCGTTGATTTTGTACAAAAAATTAAACTAGTATTTCCTTTAGCCGAAGTTATTTTATTAACTGCTTATGGCAAAATTTCCGATGGTGTTCAGGCCATGAAAAACGGAGCTTTTGATTATATTGTGAAAGGGGATGATAACGATAAAATTATTCCGCTGATATACAAAGCTTTGGAAAAAGTTCAACTTCAAAAGAAAGTCCAGCAATTAGAAAAGCGAATTTCCGATAAATATTCCTTTGATAGGATTATAGGAAAATCAAGAGCATTGGAACAGGTAATTGATTTGGCTAAAAAAGTAGCCAAAACCGATTCTACTGTACTCTTAACAGGAGAAACAGGAACCGGAAAAGAAGTTTTCGCACAAGCCATTCACGAAAATAGCAACCGAATAGGAAAATGTTTTGTAGCATTGAATTGTAGTACTTTCAGCAAGGAAATTCTCGAAAGTGAATTGTTTGGACACAAACAAGGATCTTTTACAGGAGCTATAAAAGACAAGAAAGGATTTATCGAAGAGGCGAATGGCGGTACTTTATTTCTGGATGAAATCGGTGAAATGCCGTTAGAATTGCAAGCCAAATTGTTACGGGTTTTGGAAACTAGCGAGTACATCCAGATTGGTGATACTACCCCAAGAAAGTCGAATTTCCGACTGATTGCAGCAACCAATCGCGATTTAAAAACCGAAAGTGAAGAACACCGTTTCCGTTCGGATTTGTATTTTCGATTGAATATTTTCGAAATTAAAATTCCTCCCTTAAGAGAAAGAATAAAAGATATTGCGCCGTTGACTCATTATTTTGTGAAACAATTTTCAGAGAAAGTAAATAAGAAAATAGTCTCTATCGATGTCCATTTTTTACATAAGATGGAGACTTACCATTGGCCGGGAAATGTACGGGAACTGAAAAATGTGATTGAACGTTCCGTTATTTTAACTGATTTCGAGATTTTGACCTTAGATGTTCTCCCTTATGAGATTCAACATCAACAAGATAATGCCAATAAGGCGATGTCAGCTTTTTCGATGCAAAGTATTGAAAAACTCCACATTCAAAAAGTATTAAATTACACCAAAGGGAATAAAGCAGAAACCGCACGCTTACTAGAAATAGGCGTTGCAACGCTCTATAGAAAATTAGACGAATACAAGATTTATTAAAATCATATTATTTTGAGAAAAGCCTATCATTTTGATAGGCTTTTTTTATGGTTTTTTTTGGCATAAAAACCTCAATTCCTTTATTGACAAAGCTTTGAGGTATGCTGTGGTTTTTTGGAATGCATTTTGGCATAAGCGATGAAGAACATAATAAATCATTCTTATGAAATCGCCATGATTCAAATTAGAAATACAACAGAAGAATAGCGATACCATATTCCTTTAAAAAACAAATATTAAATACATATGAAAAATCAAGTTACCACGATTTACCAAAAAGCAGAACGCTTCGCCGAAATCACCAAGACTGCCATTATTACGGGTAATATTTCCAGAGCAAAAAAATGTTTGGCACTTGCTGAGCGATTATTGGCAACAGGAAGCAATGAAACTAAAATTGCTATTTCCAATGTCTATCTTTTTTCGATGTCCTCTTTTATGGAAATGCGCCATTGCACTATTTCAGATCTTTTTCCAAAATCGTTAAAGTCGGAATACATCAAGCAAATATATGCCTCTGGGGTATAACAAGTTTAATCGATTAAATTATTTGATCGATTGTCTAAAACTCTAATAAATCAATACTCTAAAATTATGATCACCACAATCCTTTTACTCGCACTAGCCGTTTTGTTGTTTGCGATTTGTTTTAAATCCGTAGAATTCTTTGAAAAAATATAAATTATGACTGCACTATTTATTGTCGCACTGGCCGTTTTCGCCTATTTGGTTTATGTATTAATCAAGCCCGAAAAATTTTAACTAAATAAACTATTTTTTTATGAATACAGAATTATTTGGAGTCATTAGTATTTTTATCATCTCTATAATTTTAGCCGTTCCTGTCGGGAAATATATTGCTAAAGTTTTTACGGGAGATAAAACATTCCTTGACCCGATTTTCAATCCAATTGAGAAATTTATTTTCAAAATAAGTGGTATCAATGCTACTGAAGAAATGAACTGGAAACAACATTTGAAAGCGTTGTTAAGCGTGAATATGGTTTGGTTCTTTCTTTGCTTTTTTGTTTTGTTATTTCAAGGTTCAATGCCTTTTAATCCAGATAACAATCCAAACATGACTCCCGATTTGGCATTCAATACTGCTATTTCGTTTGTGGTAAATTGCAATTTACAGCATTATTCCGGTGAAACAGGTGTTTCCTATTTGTCACAAATGGTATTGATGTTCCTGCAATTTGTTTCTGCTGGAGTAGGGATGGCTGCCGCAGCAATCGTTTTTACTGCAATGAAAGAGAGAACCACAGATAAATTGGGCAACTTCTATAATTATTTTATCAAAAGCTGTACAAGAATTTTACTGCCTCTTTCTGCACTTGTAGCCATCGCTTTGTTATTTAGCGGAACACCAATGACTTTTGAAGGAAAAGATACAATTACCACTTTACAAGGGGATTCACTAGCAGTTTCCCGTGGACCAGCAGCAGCATTTATCGGTATTAAACATATCGGAACCAATGGCGGCGGATTTTTTGGAGCAAATTCGGCACATCCATTAGAGAATCCTACTTATTTTACCAATGTGGTTGAATTATGGGCACAATTAATTATTCCGTTTGCGATGATTTTTGCTTTGGGTTTTTATCTAAAGAAAAGAAGGTTTTCCTATGTCGTTTTTGGGGTGATGACATTTGGATTTTTACTTTTAGTCATTCCAACAGTTATCAGTGAGCTTAACGGAAACCCAGCTATCGAAAAAATGGGAGTTGCCCAAACAACAGGAGCTATGGAAGGCAAAGAGGTTCGTTTTGGACCCGCTATTTCTGGATTTTGGAGCATTGCCACCACGGTAATTTCTACAGGCTCGGTCAATAGTATGCACGACAGCTCAATGCCGGTTTCTGGCTCCATGCAATTATTAGCTATGATGGTCAACGCCTTTTATGGTGGTTGCGGAGTAGGATTTTTGAACTTCTATATTTTCATCATTCTTGCTGTTTTTATTTCGGGCTTAATGGTGGGACGAACACCAGAATTTTTAGGAAAGAAAATTGAAGCCCGAGAAGTCAAAATTGCTGCTTTTAGTGCCATTCTTCACCCTTTATTGATATTGTCAGGAACGGCATTAGCTTCGTATGTTGCAGCAAATGATACTGCAATGGGCTACTGGTTTAACGGTAATGCCACTGGCTGGCTTAACAATCCTGGGCATCACGGCTTTTCGGAAATGCTGTATGAATATACTTCTAGTGCAGCCAACAATGGTTCTGGATTTGAAGGTTTGGGCGACAATAATCCTTTTTGGAATATTACCACAGGAATCGTGTTGTTATTGAGTCGTTTCCTTCCTATCATTGGGCCATTGGCTATCGCTGGATTATTAGCCAATAAAAAATATATTCCGGAAAGTGCGGGCACTTTAAAAACAGATACAACCATTTTTGGAGTTATGGTTTTTGCCGTAATCACCATTATTGCAGCCTTATCATTCTTCCCAGCATTAGCACTTGGACCTTTAGCGGAGTACTTTACATTAAAATAATAGTAAAAATGAATAACAATAAATCCAATTCATTATTCGAAAGTAAACAAGTCAAAGACGCTTTAGTGCAGTCTTTTGTGAAGCTTAATCCGAAAATAATGTTCAAGAATCCGGTAATGTTTACCGTAGAAATAGGTACTGCGATTATGCTTGCCGTGTGTGTTGCCATTTTGTTTGGCGCATCCAATCAAGGTAGTTTTGCTTATAATTTCATAGTATTTTTAATTTTGTTAGCAACCCTTTTGTTTGCCAATTTTGCCGAGGCTATCGCAGAAGCACGAGGGAAAGCGCAAGCGGACAGTTTAAGAAAAACGCGTGAAGAAACACCGGCAAGGCAAGTTTTAGCCAATGGAGAAATCAAAAACATCAGTTCATCTGAATTGAAGAAAGGCGATGTTTTTGTTTGTGAAGCTGGAGATTTAATTGCAACCGACGGTGAAATCATCGAAGGTTTGGCCACTATAGATGAAAGTGCCATTACTGGAGAGAGTGCTCCTGTAATTAGGGAATCTGGAGGCGATAAATCATCAGTAACTGGAGGAACTAAAGTATTGTCCGATAAAATCAAAGTAATCGTGACTAACGAACCAGGGGAAAGTTTCTTGGATAAAATGATTGCTTTGGTAGAAGGAGCGAGCCGCCAGAAAACGCCTAATGAAATTGCGTTAACTATTTTGTTGGCTGCCTTTACCATAATCTTCGTGATTGTTTGTGTGACCTTGAAACCGTTTGCCGATTATGCCAATGCACCGATAACAATAGCCGCCTTCATCTCTCTTTTTGTTTGTTTGATTCCAACAACTATTGGCGGTTTGTTATCAGCCATTGGAATTGCAGGAATGGATAGGGCTTTGCGTGCCAATGTAATTACCAAATCAGGGAAAGCGGTAGAAACTGCTGGAGATATTGATGTATTGCTTCTGGATAAAACTGGAACTATTACTATCGGAAATAGAAAAGCGACTCGTTTTTATCCAGCAAAAGGAATCTCGGAAGACGATTTTATCATATCTGCTGTTTTGAGTTCGTTGGCTGATGACACGCCCGAAGGCAAAAGTATTGTAGAACTGGCAGGAATTGAAGTTTCTCAAAAATTATCTGTTGAAGGCGCTACTTTAATCAAGTTTACTGCCGAAACCAGAACCAGCGGTGTTGTTTTAAAGGACGGAACCGATATTAGAAAAGGTGCTCAAGATGCTGCAAAAAATATTGCACTGAAAGCAGGAACTGTTTTCCCCGAGGATATTGCACAAGCAGTGATTGCTATCTCATCAAAAGGTGGAACTCCATTGGTGGTAGTAAAAAATGCTCAAGTGCAAGGGGTTATTGAATTGCAGGACATTATCAAAACGGGAATGAAAGAACGTTTTGAACGTTTGAGAAAAATGGGTGTAAAAACGGTGATGGTAACCGGAGATAATTCTTTGACAGCCAAATTTATTGCCGAAGCGGCTGGTGTAGATGATTTTATTGCCGAAGCCAAACCTGAGGATAAGATGAATTACATCAAAAACGAACAAGAACAAGGCAAGCTCGTAGCGATGATGGGTGATGGAACTAATGATGCACCCGCTTTGGCACAAGCCAATGTAGGTGTGGCCATGAACAGCGGAACACAAGCAGCTAAAGAAGCGGGAAACATGGTCGATTTAGATAATGATCCCACCAAGTTAATTGAAATCATAGAAATAGGAAAACAATTATTGATGACTAGAGGAACACTTACCACGTTTTCGATTGCGAATGATGTGGCTAAATATTTTGCCATTGTTCCTGCGCTTTTCATCACGGCAATTCCTGCTCTTGAAGGATTAAATATTATGGGATTACACAGTCCAGAAAGTGCGATTTTATCAGCGGTTATTTTCAATGCGATTATCATTCCGATATTGATTCCGCTTGCGCTAAAAGGGGTTGATTATAAGCCAATTGGTGCGAGTGCTATTTTAAAGAGAAACCTATTGATTTATGGTCTTGGTGGATTGATTATTCCTTTTATCGGAATTAAAATAATTGATTTAGTTGTAGCATTATTTATGTAAATTCAAACCTAACAGGTTTAAAAAACGGGTTAGGTTAATAAAAAAAATAAAAACAAAATGAAAAATATATTTTCAATATTAAAATTCACCTTATTTATGGTGGTATTGTTAGCGGTTATTTACCCAACGGCAATTTTTGGAATAGCACAATTGGCTCCCAATAAAGGAAAAGGAGAAACGGTTATCGTAAATGGAAAAGTGGTGGGGTATCAAAAAATTGGTCAAAAATTCGATAAATCGAATTACTTTTGGGGAAGGCCTTCAGCGGTGGATTATAACGCGGCGGGAAGTGCGGGAAGTAATAAAGGACCAAGTAATCCTGATTATTTAGCATTGGTGCAAAAAAGAATCGACACCTTTTTAATCGTGCATCCTTATCTGAAAAAATCAGAGATTCCTTCGGATATGGTGACGGCTTCGGGAAGCGGATTAGACCCTAATATTTCACCGCAAGGAGCTTTGATTCAGGTAAAAAGAGTTGCAAAAGAAAGAAACCTATCAGAGGAAAAAGTAAAAGCTTTGGTGCAAGCCAAAATCAATACGCCCGCAGTAATAGGAACTGCAACCGTAAATGTTTTAGAGTTGAATGTAGCCTTGAATGAATTGAAATCTGAATAAAGTATAAAACGCACATTTTTTAGCCCAGATAGAAATAATATCTTTTTTATTTTTTCTTTAAAAATAAAAAGATATCAGTGGATAGCTGGAAATAGCTTCAAATAATAAATAATGAGGATGAGCTTGATTCGTTCCTCGCAATGACAAAAAAATGAAAAAAATAATAGTTACAGCTTTAATAGCTTTTGGATTTACAACAGTTAGTGCACAAGAAACTGAAAAAACACAAAGTCCTTTCACGTTTTCGGGTTATGTAGAAACGTATTACAGTTATGATTTTGGCGAACCAGACAATCATGTAAGACCCGGATTTATTTACAGTCATAACAAACATAACGAAGTCAATTTAAATTTAGGAATGGCAAAAGTAAATTATGCTAAAGAGAATGTTCGCGGGAATTTTGCCTTAATGGCTGGAACGTATGCCCAATACAATATGGCAGCAGAACAGGATTTACTAAGAAATGTTTATGAAGCGAATGTGGGTGTGAAAATTTCGTCAAAACACAATTTGTGGATTGATGCGGGAATTATGCCGTCACATATTGGTTTTGAGAGCGCTATTGGTAAAGATTGCGCCACTTTGACGAGAAGTATTTTGGCTGATAATTCTCCGTATTACGAAGCAGGAGTTAAAATTGGGTTTACATCAAAAGACGAAAAATGGTATTTGGCAGCCCTGTATTTAAACGGATGGCAACGCATCCAGAGAATTGATGGCAATCAAACACCTGCTTTTGGTACACAAGTAACCTATAAACCTACTGCCAAAACCACATTAAACTGGAGTACTTATGTCGGGAATGAACAGCCAGATACTGACAAAAAATGGCGTTATTTCAATAACTTTTACGGACAATTTAAAGTATCTGAAAAAACAAGTTTGACAGCTGGTTTTGATATTGGAGCGCAACAAAAAGTAACAGAAAGTGATGAATATGATGTTTGGTTTTCACCGATTTTAATAGCGCAATACAAACCGACAACTAAAATCCAGTTAGCAGCAAGAGCCGAGTATTATGCCGATGAAAAAGGAGTCATTATTGCATCGGGAACATCTAATGGTTTTAAAACATATAGTTTTTCCACAAATTTTGATTATTTATTTACTGATAATGTTATGTTTAGATTGGAAGCAAGAACATTAAATAGTAAAGACGATATCTTTTTGAAAAACAATGATCCTAGTAATCAAAATCTATTTTTAACTACATCATTGGCTATTTCTTTTTAATTTTTTTCTAAAATTTAAAATCTTAAAACCAAATTGGACAACGAAAAGGAAAATAATGTCAAGCACTTTCTGGATTTAATTCAGAAATCACGCAAAGGAAAGTTTAAAGTCTACATCGGTATGAGTGCCGGTGTGGGCAAAACTTTCAGGATGTTACAGGAAGCACATACCTTGTTGAAAAACGGGATAGATGCAAAGATTGGGTTTATAGAAACGCACAATCGGAAAGAAACACAAGAACTGTTAGAAGGTTTACCGGTCATTCCTAGGCGAACCCTTTTTTATAAAGGGAAACTGCTTGAAGAAATGGATTTACAAGCCATTATCAATTTGCGTCCAGAAGTGGTTATTGTAGATGAATTAGCACATACCAATATTGAAGGAAGTAAAAACGAAAAACGCTGGCAGGATGTTTTGGAGATTTTGGAAGCAGGTATAAATGTGATTTCGGCAGTGAATATTCAGCACCTAGAAAGTTTAAATGCAGATGTAAAAAACATTACAAATATTGATGTTCAGGAACGCATTCCGGACAGTGTTTTGAAATTAGCGGATGAGGTGGTCAATATTGATTTGACTTCAGATGAGTTGATTGCCCGTTTGAAAGAAGGTAAAATCTATACCGCAGATAAAATCCCTACGGCACTAAATAATTTTTTTAAATCCGATCAAATTTTACAATTGCGGGAACTGGCCTTGAAGGAAGTAGCGAGTCAAGTCAATCGGAAAGTGGAAAGTGAAGTGCCCAAAAACATTGCAGTAAAACATGAAAGATTGCTGGCTTGCATCAGCAGTAACGACAAAATCGCTAAGACTATCATAAGAAAAACGGCCCGATTAGCGAGTTATTACAATAGCAAATGGTGTGTTTTGTATGTAGAAACGCCCAAAGAAAGCAGCGACAAAATTGCGCTCGACAAACAGCGGCATCTAATAAATAATTTCAAGTTAGCTACACAACTTGGTGCCGAAGTAATTAAAGTTCAGAATACTCATATAACAGATGCTATTTTAGAGGTGGTCGCGCAAAAACAAATTACCACCGTTTGCATCGGGAAACCGCATTTGAGTTTATTTAAAGTAATTTTATCGACAACTGCTTTTAATAAATTGTTAAACAACTTAACTTCTTCTGATATTGATCTTATAATTCTATCTTAAAATGAAAATTAAAACCAAATTAAACCTGGGCGTTGGATTGCTATTTCTAATGATAATCATACTTTCATTAGTAGCGGCATTTTATATTTTTTCGATAAAAAAAGACACGGAAAATATTCTGAAAGCTAATTATAACACGCTAGAATATTCGCGTAACATGCTTCTTTCGTTAGATGAAATTAATAATAATGAAGAAAAGTCAATTGCAATTTTTGAAACGAATCTTAAAAATCAAATTGCCAATATTACCGAGGCTGGCGAAGACAAAGCGACCTATAATTTGCAGAAAAATTTTGATTTTTTGAAGAAAAATAGAACTGATGAAACCTTAAAAAGTCAAATCCGTCTAGACATATTCAAGATTATGAAATTGAATATGAATGCGATAAAAGAAAAAAGTGATATTGCAAAACACACGGCAGAGACCGCTAATTTTTGGATAGCGGTAACAGGAACACTTTGCTTTTTGATTGCGTTTAATTTATTAGTGAATTTGCCTAACAATATCGCTAATCCAATAAAAGAGCTCACGGACAGTATCAAACAAATAGCCAATAAAAACTATTCGCAACGAGTGAATTTTATGAACCACAATGAATTTGGAGATTTAGCCAAATCATTCAATACCATGGCTGAAAAATTGCAGGAATACAATAATAGTAATTTGTATAAACTTTCATTTGAAAAGAAAAGACTTGAAACTTTAATTAATAATATGCATGACCCAATTATTGGGTTAGACAATCAGGGTTTAATTTTATTTGCTAATGATGAGGCTTTGAAAATAATTGGTTTAAAATCAGAGGATGTTATGGGTAAACTAATAACAACTCTTGCTCTGACAAATGATTTGATAAAATCTTTGGTAATAAAGGATTTATCGAACGAAAAACAGAAATCACTTCCCATGAAAATTTTTGCAGATGGTAAAGAAAGTTATTTCGAAAAAGAAACCATAAACATTACAATTAAACCAACAGGTGAAGATCAAATTATTGATATTGGTGATGTTATTATTTTGAGAAACATTACTGTTTTTAAAGAACTAGATTTTGCTAAAACCAACTTTATTGCTACCGTTTCACACGAATTGAAAACTCCTATTTCATCTATCAAATTAAGTTTACAATTACTTGAAAAAGCAGAAACAGGCACTATTAATGAAGATCAAAAGCAATTAATAGATAGTATAAAAGACGATAGTCAGCGGTTATTAAAAATTACTGGGGAACTATTGGAATTGTCGCAGTTAGAAACAGGAAATATTAAGCTGAATATGGAGAAGAGTAATCCTTATGAAATTATTAATTATGCTACCGAAGCTGTAAAAGTGCAAGCTGAACAAAAGCAAATAGAACTAGTTATTGAGGCTGAACAAAATTTACCAGATATTAAAGCGGATGGTGAAAAAACTGCATGGGTTTTGATAAATTTTTTAACTAACGCAATTACGTATTCATCAGAAAATAGCAATATTCTTGTAAAACTTAAAAATGAAAACAATCAAGTTGTTTTTCAAGTAATTGATACTGGAAGGGGAATTGATACCCGTTATAAAACTAAAGTATTTGATAAGTATTTTCAGGTTCCAGGGAGTGAAAAATCGGGAACAGGATTAGGTTTAGCAATAAGTAAAGAATTTATTGAAGCACAAAACGGAACTATTGGCGTTGAAAGTAACTTGGGGCTTGGCAGCATTTTTTACTTTAGATTGAAAACGGTTTAAAAATTTTTAAACAGATTTATTTATGTTAAAGATTTAAAATCGAACCAGTCAACAATCGAATATTTAACCAATCCGCTTGATTTCTGTGATAAAAAAGAGTTTTGGAAATTAAAATACATGGCTAAAGTTCAAATGATATAAATGGATCACTACTTTTTATCATTACTTCTTCTTTATATTTAGAGGAATTCTCAACTCAATTCATAAATTTCCGCATTCACTTTCTTCACTTGAGTGTTTTAAAGGCTGTATTTTCGGAATGTAATTCAAACAAAAAAACCTAACATGTTGATGTTAGGGTTTTGGTTTTGGTAGCGAGACCGAGATTTGAACTCGGGACCTCAGGGGATGAATTGCGCAGACCGAAAATTTAATCCTATTTACTGGGCCTGCGGGACCTAAAACCATATTTTTTTTATAAAATCGTATTCAATTTTATGTTCAGTATTAAAGCAAAAATTAGTAATAATTTCAACTTGTTTTTCTGTTTACAAAGATGATCAGATTTGATGTATGAATGTATTATTTTAAAAAAATAAACCCTCAAATTATTTTGAGGACTCAATAATTTGATAGTATTAAGCTTTCAGTTTCGCACATAACTGTTATTAATTTTATCATCTCTAAATCTGTTTCACGTCAAATTTAGAATTTCTAATGTTAAAGAAAAAAGTAAAATTTAATCTATTCTCGGATTAATTCTTCTTTTGATTAATCAAAAAACTGAATTTCATCATGTTATAATTTGTTTTCAGTTTTTTTGAAATGAAAAACTGTAGCTTAATATCACTAAAACTGGGTATGTTACACTAACTTTAAACTTCGTTTATTTACACAAATACAATCAAAATAAAACAAACGGTATGGAATTATTGGAATTTGAAAATGACTTTATGGGTTTCCTCTTTTGCCTTAATTAATTATTCAATACTTTAGCGCAAATTGCAAATCATTCAAAACAATAACCGCTTCATGGCAGCCGAACAAAAACAAAAATTAGAACAACAACTCTGGAACATCGCAAACACCCTACGTGGAAAAATGGATGCCGATGATTTTAGAGATTACATATTAGGTTTCATTTTCTACAAGTACCTGAGTACTAAAATGGATTTGTATGCCAACACCATCCTACAACCCGACGGTTTGACTTTTCAAGACGTGATTGGACATCCTGACGAAGCCCTTTTGATGCAAGAAATAAAACAACTGGCAATTGATAAATTAGGCTTTTTCTTAGAGCCAGCCGATTTATTCTCAGAACTAGCACGCAGAGGCAACGCAGGCGGAAAAAACAATTTCATCTTGGGTGATCTAGCCAAAGTACTCACGCACATTGAGCAAAGTACCATGGGATCTGAAAGCGAAGAAGATTTTGGAAACCTGTTCTCGGATCTAGATTTAACGTCACACAAACTAGGAAAGTCCGAAGCCGATAAAAACGAATTGATCGTAAAAGTATTGATTCACCTTGACGAAATTGACTTTGATTTAGAAAATACCGATAGCGATGTACTTGGCGATGCCTACGAATATTTAATAGGACAGTTTGCTAGTGGTGCCGGCAAGAAAGCGGGCGAATTCTATACGCCGCAACAAGTAAGTAGCATTTTGGCACAACTAGTAACCGTAGGCAAAGACAAACTTAAAAGCGTGTACGACCCAACGTGTGGTTCGGGTTCCTTGCTTTTGCGTGTAGCCAAAGAAGTAAAAGATGTAAGCGCTTTTTACGGACAAGAAATGAACCCTACCACCTACAACTTGTGCCGCATGAACATGATTATGCACGATGTACACTACAAGCGTTTTGACATTAAAAACGAAGATACCCTAGAACGCCCACAACATTACGATTTGCGTTTTGAAGCCATTGTGGCCAATCCGCCATTCTCGGCCAACTGGTCTGCGAGTCCGCTGCACATGACCGATGAGCGTTTCTCGGCCTATGGGAAACTCGCCCCAAGCTCAAAAGCTGATTTTGCTTTTGTACAACACATGGTGCACCAGCTGGATGATAACGGAACCATGGCCATTGTTTTGCCACACGGCGTTTTGTTTCGTGGTGGTGCCGAAGGACACATTCGCCAATATTTGATTCAGGAGAAAAACTACATTGATGCCGTAATAGGATTACCCGCCAATATTTTTTACGGAACCAGCATCCCAACCTGTATTTTGGTCCTAAAGAAAAAACGCGACAATCCAGATAACATCTTGTTTATAGATGCCAGCCAACATTTCGAAAAAGTAAAAACCCAAAACGTATTGCGTACCGAGGATATTGACAAAATCATTAGTACTTACGAAAACCGTTTACCCGAAGACAAATACAGCCATTTGGCGCAACTAAGCGAATTAGAAACCAACGATTACAACCTGAATATTCCACGTTATGTAGATACTTTTGAAGAAGAAGATTCTGTTGATTTAACTGCTATTACTAATGAATTACGAGAATTGGCACTTCTAAGTAAAACAACGGATGCTACCATTGCAGGCTTTTGTACTGAATTAGGAATTGAAACCCCATTTTAATGAGTACAGTAACTTTACATAGCGAAAAGAAAAAAGCCTTAGTTCCTAAATTACGATTTCAAGAGTTTGAAGATAATTGGGTTAAATTTAAAATAAAGGATCTTACAAATGTAGTTTCTGGCGGAACTCCTAGTACTTTGAAAAAAGAATTTTGGGGCGGCAGTATTCCATGGATGAATTCAGGTGAATTAAACTTAAAAATAGTTTATGATGTTAAAAATAGGATAACTGAATTAGGATTAAATAAATCAAGTACAAAAATTATTCCTGAAAATTCAATTTTAATAGGTTTAGCTGGACAGGGTAAAACAAGAGGAACTGCCGCTATGAATATGATTGAATTATGCATAAATCAGTCAATTGCTGCTATTTTACCAAATGAGGAAAAATTTAATTCAAGATTTTTATATCTCAATATAGATAGCAGATATGATGAATTAAGAAATTTATCAACTGGTGATGGTGGAAGGGGTGGTTTGAATCTTCAAATAATTAAATCTTTCAATGTAACAATCCCAATCCTCCCAGAACAACAAAAAATAGCTTCTTTTTTAAGTGCGGTCGATGAAAAAATACAGCAATTGTCCCGCAAAAAGGAATTATTAGTACAATACAAAAAAGGCGTCATGCAACAATTGTTCTCAGAAAAATTGCGCTTCAAAGATGAAAATGGAAAAGATTATCCGGATTGGGAAGAGAAAAAGTTGGGGGACGTTGCATCTAGAGTTACTAGAAAAAACAAAGAAAACAATCTTAATGTTTTAACGATTTCTGCACAACTTGGCCTTGTAAGTCAATTAGAATATTTCAATAAATCAGTTTCAGCAAAAGACGTTACAAACTATTATTTATTAGAGCGGAATGATTTTGCATATAATAAAAGCTATTCTAATGGATATCCAATGGGCGCTATCAAAAGACTTAAAAAATATGATAAGGGTGTTGTTTCAACTCTATATATCTGTTTTTGCTTTAATGAAATGGTTTCATTGAATTTTATGGAGCAATATTTTGAATTTGGACTTCATAATAAAGAAATTGAAAAAGTAGCTCAAGAGGGTGCTAGAAATCACGGATTATTAAATATTGGGGTGAACGATTTTTTAAATATAGATTTGGTTATGCCGTCTATTGAAGAACAACAAAAAATCGCCCATTTTTTATCGGGCATCGATGGTAAAATAGAACAGGTAAATGGGGAATTGGTAAAAACGCAAGAATTTAAAAAAGGATTGTTGCAGCAAATGTTTGTGTAGAATGTCTGAACCATGATTAAAAAGGATTAGAGGATTAAAGGATTTTTTTTAGAATTTAAAAAAAATCAAGAAAATCAAGAAAATCAAGAAAATCAAGGTTCGGACAGTAAAAAGAATCACGAGAATCAAGAAAATCAAGGTCCAGACAATAAGAAAAGTCATTAAAGTCAATACAAATGAAATATCAAGAAATTACTCAAAAGATTATTGGCGCTGCTATGGAAGTGCACAAAACTTTGGGAAATGGTTTTCAAGAAGTCATTTATCAAAGAGCCCTCGAAATAGAAATGCATGCCATGGGTTTAAATTATCAGAGAGAATATGAGATGGATATTTATTATAAAAAAGAACGTATTGGCGGTCGCAGAGTCGATTTTTTTGTTGAGAATTGCATTATGGTCGAGCTAAAAGCATTAATACAAATGGAAGATGTTCACTTGGCACAAGCCATGAATTATTTAGAAGCATATAACGTTGAGATTGGTTTGCTAATTAATTTTGGAGCAAAAAGTCTTCAGTTTAAAAGAGTGCATAATAACAGTCTAAAACCATGATTTTCTTGGTGTAAAGGAAAAAGAAGGATTTTTAAATTTGTACCATCCAAAAAATCAAGTGAATCAAGTGAATCAAGAAAATTAAGGTTCAGACAATAAGAAGAATCAAGTAATTGAACAAGTTCATGGTGAATTGGTAAAACGCAAGAATTTAAAAAAGGACTGTTGCAACAACTATTTGCATGACAAATACCTGTTTTTAATTTTTATGAGTTAATAATACCTGTTTTACAAATAAAATACCTATTTTTCACTCTTAAAACAATACCTATAATTTATATAAAATGACGATAAATACCCATTTTTCAATCAGAATACCTGCTTTTCATGGAAGAAAATTGCCAGAAGCGGGTGTTATCGTGGGCTATGCTGCCCTTATTGAAAATTTGGAACTGCCAGTGCCTATTCCTACTATAGTTGCACTTATTAACGACAAAAATAAAAAATATGTCGTAGAAGGCTGGCAAGTATATACCCCAAAACATAAGCCTGAAGAAACCCTTTATAAGCAATTGGTTTTTGCTTTAAAATACGAAGGAATCCATTTGTTGTTCTTTAAAAAATTATTCCAAAAACTAACAACTGAGGAAGTATTAGCACTTTTAAAAATAGAACCTACAGGGATATATAGTCGAAAAATATGGTTTCTATACGAATGGTTAGTGAATAAAAAGTTAGACATTCCCGACTTAACCATTAAAAAAGCGATTCCTTTAGTAGATGAAAAACTGCAATATGCTATTGCAGGTGTAAGCTCACCCCGCCATCGTGTTTTAAATAATTTGCCTGGTTCGGTATCTTTTTGTCCATTAATACGAAAAACAGAGAAGCTAGAACACTACATTAAATCCAATATAGGGAAACAAAAAAACGCCTATTTAGAACGAATGCATAAGGATGTATTGCAACGTGCCTCTGCTTATTTATTACTAAAAGATTCGAAAGCGTCGTTTACTATAGAAGGGGAAAAACCACGAAGTAATCGCGCTGCACGCTGGGGGAATGCCATAGGACAAGCAGGATTAAACCCATTAACTCGTGACGAATTAAATCGATTGCAACAATTGGTGATCAAAAATGATCGCTTTACTAAAATGGGCATCCGAAAACAACAAGGATTTGTAGGAGATCGTGACCGAGAAACAGGCGAACCCATTCCAGACCATATTTCGGCAAAACACGAAGATTTAGATTCGTTACTAACCGGACTTTTGACCACCAAAGAAATCCTTGTTCGTTCAACACTAGACCCAGTTCTTGCCGCTACTAAAATTGCATTTGGATTTGTATTCATGCACCCATTCGTGGATGGTAACGGCCGTTTGCACCGCTATATTATTCACCATGTATTAGCAAAGATGCACTACTCAGAACAGGGAATGATATTTCCTGTTTCGGCATCTATCTTGTCACATATAAAAGATTATAACAAAACATTGCAGTCGTACTCGCATCCTGTTTTAGATAAAATTGAATGGAAACCATCATCAGATAAAAATGTAGCAATACTAAATGACACTATTGATTATTATCGTTATTTTGATGCAACAGACCAAGCAGAATTTCTCTACGATTGCGTTCAGGATACCGTAGTAAACATTATTCCTGCCGAAGTAGATTATTTGCGCAAATATGATGAATTCAAGCGATATGTTGATGATAATTATGAAATGCCCGATGAAATGGTAGCACTACTAGTTCGTTTCTTAGAGCAAGGACGAGGGGAATTATCAAAACGAGCCTTACAAAATGAGTTTTTAGCACTAAAAGAATTCGAAGCCAAAGACATCGAAAACAACTATTACCAAATTTTTATAGCAGAATACGTATGAGCCACCAATCTGAAGCCACATTAGAAAAAAACTTAATCAAGCAATTGATTGGTTTGAACTATACGTCTGTTAAAATTCAGGATGGAGACGCTTTAGTTGCCAACCTCAAAAATCAGTTGGAGGTTTTTAACGAAACCACTTTTACTCCTAAAGAATTTGATGCCGTTTTGAATCATTTGGCCAAAGGCAATGTTTTTGAAAAATCCAAAACACTCAGGGATCGCTTTCAATTAACTAAGGAGGATGGGACTTCGTTTTATGTTCGGTTTTTTAATGCGGAGGATAACAGCAAGAATTTATTTCAAGTTACCAATCAAATATCATTAGAAGGCAGTTACAAGAACCGTTTTGATGTCACACTTTTAGTTAATGGTTTACCATTGGTACAAATAGAATTGAAGCGTTCCGGTATTGAAATCAAAGAAGCTTTTAACCAAATCAATCGCTACCAAATGCACTCGTTTTGGAGCAACCATGGTTTGTTTCAATACGTACAATTGTTTGTGATTAGCAATGGTGTCAATACCAAATATTTGGCCAACAATAAATTGCAATCGGTCAAACAAACCTTCTTTTGGGCCGATGCCAACAATAAAAACATCACGGAGTTACCCGAGTTTACGGCTGCTTTCCTAAACCCAAATCAATTGGGAAAAATGATTGCGCATTACATCGTGATCAACGAAACCCATAAGGTAATGATGGTGTTACGTCCGTATCAATTTTTTGCTACCGAAGCCATTATTCACCAAGTCAAAAACTCGAATGACAACGCCTACATTTGGCACACCACAGGATCGGGTAAAACCTTAACTTCCTTTAAGGCTAGCCAAATTTTGATGGAATTGCCCGAAGTCTATAAAGTCGTTTTTGTAGTCGACAGAAAAGATTTGGATTACCAAACCATGAATGAGTTCAACGCGTTCAAAAAAGACAGTGTTGATGTTACTAATAATACCCAATCGTTAGTAAGGCAATTGACTGACAATACCAAGCTGGTCTTGACTACCATTCAAAAATTAAACAATGCAATTTCAGAACGGTTTTCAGGCAAAATAGAAGCTTTACGACATAAGAAAATCGTTTTTATATTTGATGAGTGCCACCGTTCGCAATTTGGAGAAACACATGATCGTATTACTAAATTCTTTGAGAAAAGCCAATTAATCGGTTTTACAGGAACACCCATTTTTGCCGAAAATGCCTCCAAGAATGATTTAGGAAAACGTACCACCAAAGATTTGTTTGGTAACTGCTTGCACAAATACGTCATTACAGATGCTATTCGGGATCAAAACGTTTTGCGTTTTGGGATTGAATATGTGGGGAAATACAAGAACAAAAGCAACGCTTTTATTGACATAGAAGTAGAGGACATTGACAAGCAAGAAGTGCTAGATTCCGAAAAGAGAATCAATAAAATTGTAGATTACATCATTGCGTATCACGATCAAAAGACGTTCAATAAAGACTATTCTGCACTGTTAGCAGTCAGTAGTATTGATAATGTGATTCAGTATTACGACCTTTTTCAACAAAAGAAAGAAGCTGGAGCACACGACTTACGCATTGCTACTATTTTTACGTATGGCACCAATGAAGATTCAGAAGAAGCACAAGATTTCTTGCCAAGTGACGAGGTTGACTTTGATGTTTTAGCGGAACAGCCAACAACCTATCAATCCAGACACACCAGAGACAAGCTAGAAAAATACATTGGTGATTACAACAAAATGTACAAAACCAGTTTTTCGACCAAAGACAGCCAACAGTTTGAGAATTACTTTAAAAACATTAGCCAACGACTAAAAGACCGAGAAAAAGAAAACTTCAATCACGAGAAAGACCGTTTGGATATTGTGATTGTAGTCAACATGATGCTTACGGGTTTTGATGCTAAAAAAGTAAATACGCTGTATGTAGATAAAAATTTGAAGCAACACGGTTTGATTCAGGCGTATTCCAGAACCAACAGGATATTAGGAGAACAGAAGTCACAAGGAAACATTTTAGCTTTTAGAAATCTTAAAAAAGCGACTGACGATGCCATTACTTTGTTTTCGAATAAAGAGGCAATCGAAGTAGTGACCATGCCCGATTATGAGGCAATTGCTGAGAAGTTTGACGAGGCTTTGAAACTTTTAAGAGAAATTACACCTACGTATCAAAGCGTAAATGATTTAAAAAACGAAGAAGAAGATGCGCAGTTTGTGCAAGCGTTCAGAAAGTTGATGCGAGCCATGAATGTATTGCAATCTTACACTGATTTTGATTGGGAGGATTTAGGAATTGATGAGCAAGAATACGAAGACTACAAAGCCAAGTATTTAGACATCTACCAAAAGGTGAAGCAGGATAATGAAAAGAAAAAGACATCGATTCTGGATGACATTGATTTTGAATTAGAATTAATCCACACCGACCAAATCAACGTGGCGTACATCTTGAAATTGTTAGCGCAACTAAAAGGGGAGAAGACACCAAACGCTGCTGCAGCGCAAAAGAAGGCCATTATTGATTTATTGGGTGGCGACATTCAGCTACGAAGCAAACGAGAATTAATTCAAAAATTCATTGATGAGAATATGCCTAACATCAAAGACAGTGATTCTATTGAAGACGAATTTGAAAAATACTGGCAAGATCAAAAAGTCTTGGCATTAGGCAAACTATGCGAGGAAGAACACTTGGACAAAGCACAATTCAAATCCTTAATCGATGCCTACATCTACAGCGGTCGAGAACCCATAAAAGATGAAGTCTTTCAATGCTTAGACAATAGACCCAGTATCCTGCAAGCCAGAACCATTGGTGATCGAATTATAGCAAAAATGAAAGAGTTTGTGGAGGTATTTGTGAAGGGGATGATGGCGTAATTTGTGTAGGATTATAAATATAACAATATTTTTATTTGTAATATTTTAATTATAGATTAGCAAAAGTGAAAAAATGACGTTTGTTAGAAACAAACTACCCAATTTTGCGATTATATTTCGGACTTTGTTAAACCTATATATGAGTTGGCAACAACATAAAACAAAAAATATGGCAATAGACTACGAGAAACGATTACAGAATCTTAGCGCAAGAAGATTTGATAATGAATTGAACGAATCGATTTTGACAAAATCTTTCAGTTCAAACACTATTCCAAAGAATATTAAATACTTAATGGAGTCAATGGTCAGAATTGACAAAAAATATAATGATAAAACTATTGAAGCTGCTAATAGAGTTCAAAAACATTTAGAAAATGGTTATGATTTACATTTCTCTAGAGCATACAGAACTCAAGGCTCAGTAACTACCTCGACAAATATTAAAGTTCATAGTGATTTTGATTTGCTAACGATCGTCGATAGATATCATTTTACTGGAATTGGAGTTCCAAACAACAATCCTTATTCTGATTCAAAACCAAATTCAGATATTAAAAGTCTAAGAATGCAATCTGAAAAAATAATGGAAGACATCTATGACGAAGTGGATAAGACGGGGAAAAAGAACATTTCTATTTTCAACAAATCTCTAAATAGAAAAGTTGACATTGTTTTTTGCTTTTGGTACAACTCGAAAAAATATGAGGAAACATCAAGCGAATATTATAGAGGAATTTACCTATTTGATTTCACAAAAGACGAGAAAATTTTAGACTATCCTTTTGCACATATTATTCAAGTTAATACAAAGGGAGATAAAACAAATGATGGTTCAAGAAAAGGAATTAGACTTTTAAAAACATTAAAAGCAGATGCGAGTATAGATATAAGCAGTTTTCATTTAACAACAATAGTTCATTCAATTAGTGATAGCGAACTATATTATTATCGAGGCAAAGAAATAAATATAGCTAAATCAATAAGCAAACAATTAGAGAAGTTAATTAACGACGGAGAATATCGTAGAAGTATAGAAAGTCCAAATGGAACTGAAAAACCTTTAAAGGACGATACTGTTGACGGAATGAAAAAAATAAAAGCTGATCTAGATGAGTTGATTGCAGATGTTCACAAAGAACTTTATTTAGGTTATTTTGAAAAAGGGGAATTAATATATTCATAATGAGAAAAAAAAGAATTTTTATAGGATCCTCATCTGAAGAGCTTAGTCTTGCAAATGCGGCTAAATCAATACTCGAAAGAGATTTTGAAGTAACAATTTGGAATGATAGTGTTTGGGATACTTCTGTATTCAAGATAAATAATAATTTCTTAAATGATTTGCTTAGAGCTTCGTTACAATTTGATTTTGGTTTGTTAATTGGAACAACCGATGATGAAGTTAAGTATAGAGGAGATTCAGTAATGCAACCTAGAGATAATGTGCTTTTTGAGTTAGGTCTTTTTATAGGTCGCTTAGGTTTGTCAAAATGTGCTTTTGTTATAGATAAGGAATTAAAAGTCTTATCCGATATCACAGGTATTTCACTTGCCCGATTTGAAAAATCGGATGCACCAAGCTTTGTTTCGGCTATTAGTCAAGTAAGTCAACTTTTTAGAAATCAAATTGACTCAGACATAAATTTCTTTCCTTCTTCAACACTAGCTTCTGGCTACTTTGAGAATTTATTGTTACCAACCTGTAAATATTTGATAGAAAATGATGGTTTTGAGGTAGATGGTGTTAAATACAAAGACTGCAAAATTCAGGTCATCATACCAAGTAGACTAAATCCTGATGTTAATCTTCAATTTGAGCAACTTAAAAGAGGATTTAACTCTAAAAATGTTTCATTTCACTATGCTGGTCGACCTAGATTTATAAGTATGGAAACAGAAATTAAAGATGATAAGTTAGTTTTCATTGATTTTCCAACTACATTATCAGGTATAAATTATGCTATTTCAAATCTTTTGCCTAATGATTTTAATTCAATGAGTTCTGACTATGAAGCGATAATAAGTAGAGAAATTGAAAGGTTCATATACACAGTCAAACAACTAGCATTAAGAAATAGTTTTGATACATTAATTGAAATAAAACGAGAACAATAAATCCAGCTGCTAATAGCTACTACAAAGGATTTGGGTATTTGGTCTAATGGAAAGATAGCTTTGTATTTGGGATAATTTGACTAAACTGAAAAAGGGCTTAATTTAGTCCCAAACTCGCTATAGTGACAAAACGTTAGTGGATATACTACAAAAAAATTACTTACGATATATAATAATGATTTTGAAAACACAAGAAACTTTGCATCCTGATATCTATACAAAATTATTTCAAGGTTGGGATCTTGAAACTTGGGCAAATGTATTAGAAGTGGTTGGATTTATTTTTGCTATCGTAAGTTTTATAATAGCATTAATAATTAAATCTGAAATCAAAAAATTAAAAACAGATTTAATTTTTGATAAAAGAATAAAAAAACACACCACCAATTTAGAAAATTCTTCTTCAAAAATAAATAGTTATTTAAATAATTATGAAGAAAATAAAACTGAAATAAAGACAGAACTTAGCATTTGTATTGCTGAATTACAAGATTTAAAAAACAAACTAAATTATCTTGAAAGTATAAAAATTAGATGTTTAATTCGACGTTTGAAAAATCGAAGAAAAAAACCTTTTGCAAATAAATTAGGTGAAGATTCTACAATAGTGCAATTTCTAAAAAAATATCCAAAAAGAATGTATGAGACAAATTATGAAGATATATGGATAATTTATGATGGACTATTAGAAGTGATAAGGCAAATGGAAAATATTAAAGAAAATAAAAATAAATCGAAATAATGAATACTAAAGACAACATAAAAGTAATACTTAAACTCAATAGAGATTCGAAAGAGGATTTAATTAAGTGGGAAATAAGTACTAATCGTATTAATTCACTTATTGGTTCACAAACAGTTATAAATAATATTTATATTGTTGAAGTTTTAAATAATTTATTCAGATTGTACAAATTTAAAGTGAAGCACTATTATGACGAAGACGAGTTTAATTGGATTGAAGATTATAAATTAGAATTAATTGATAATTTAGGAAATTCAAAATTCACTTTTGATGATGATAGAGCAATTGTTGATTTATATGATACAGTTCAATACAAAACTTCAAATATTGAAATTTTTTTAAAAGATTATTTAAAAGATGAAGAAGTAGATTAGAAGTCTATCCGGTTAGATACGCTAAAAGTAATTTGAGGATTTGGCTTGAATTAAAGTTGGTCTTGTATTTTGAAGTTTTGCAAATACGATAATCTCGCCTCTTTATTCCCCAACCAAGACAAGCGCTGGTATGCTAACATAAATAAAAACCAAAATTCTTTATAAAATTCAAAATATGAAAAATAAAATTTTACTATTATTTTTTTTGATTTCAGTAACAATAAATGCTCAGAATAAAAACATGTCAGATGTTTTTCAAAGAGAATTTTTGAAAGTAAATTCATATCCAATAGAAAGTGTTGCAGAATATTATTCTGATCTTATAAATTTCTTAATGACAAAAGACCCTAATGAAAAAAACAGAAGATTTGGATACATTTCAAAAAATGGGAAAGTTTTTAAATCTGCTGAATTTACCTATGCATCAGATTTTAAAGGAGATTATGCAAATATTGTCAAAGACTCTATTCCAGGATTACTTTTTAAAAATGGAGAAGTAAAATATTTTCCAGATTATTCCATTACCTATTGGAATGAAGACGTTCTGGGTTTAGTGATAAAAAAGGAAAAATATGGATTCATAAATAGAAAGGGAAAAGTTATTGTTCCTTTGATTTATGACGATGCATTCCCATTTTATAATGGGTTTGCTTCAGTAAAGAAAGGTGAAAAATGGTTTTATATAGATAAAAATGGAGATGAACTTCAATTTTTAAAAAAATTTGAAACTTCGTATAAACCTATAATAGAAAATCTTGTTTTGGTGAGTGATGAGAAAAAAAACAAACTTAAAAAAGGACAATTAACAACAATTGCAACGGGACTGACAGAATTTTTGACAAAAGTAAAAGCAAGCGATTATCCTGAAAGTTTATATGACATACAAAATCACAGACTTCTATTTTTTTCTGATTACGATGAAATTTCAGGTTACTTTGAAAATGGTTTGATGAAAGTGGTTAAAAACGGAAAAATAGGATATGTAAATAAAGATAATAAAATCATTATTCCTTTAATCTATGATCAAGTTAAGGATATTTCAGAAAATAAAATAATTGCAAAAAAAGATGGTTTTTGGGGAGCAATTGATCTGAATAATCTAACAATCATTCCTTTTGAGTATAATTATTTGAATCCTTTTCATGAAGATGTAGCATTTTTCAGTAAAGATGCAAATAGTAAAAAAATTGGCTATGTTAATTCTTCAAATCAAATAGTTATTCAACCTGATTTAGAGTTTTGCTGGTATGGCGATTTTAGTAACGGAATTGCAGTTGCAAAAAAAGATGATAAATACGGATACATTGATAAAAAAGGAAATTTTTTTATTTCAAATGTTTATAAAGAAGCATTCCCTTTCAGAAATAATATTGCACTGGTAAAATTAGTAAATAACGAAAAATTTACTTTTATCAATGAAAAAGGTGAAAGCATCATTAATAAAGAATATAAACAACTATATCCTATTAAAAATGGATTTGCAAGATTTGTTGAATAAAATTCGATTACTCGGATTTACATTTTGTGTACACAATGTATTCGCACAAAGTAAGAAGATTAGAAAATTATATTAATGAATAATAATTTAGAGTTTCTAATTGGAATGGGTACGGTTAATAATCCGCTTCAGCAGAGTTATTATGAAAATGAAAGAGCTTGTGGAGATTTTTGTAAAAGGAACAAGGTACAAATCCATGTAAGATTATATACTTAAAAATATTTTTGTTTGTAATAATTTAATTATAGATTAGCAAAAGCAAAATGATAACTTTAGTCAGACAAGCCAACCCGGTTTTGGTGTGATTTGTTTGATTTTGTGAGACCTATAAACAAGTTAGTGGTAATACTAAAATAAAACGTATGAAATATACATTCCCGAAAGTTAAACTTAATGAAAATGGTAATTTTGGACCAACAGAAAATAAGAATTTTTACCATCCTGTATTTTATCATAATAAAACTGCGAAGAATAATTCTGATAAAACAAAATGGATTCTTAAGCAAAATGAACAATACGAAGTTTTTAAACTTTCTGACGAAGGGGAATGGATTTGTGATGAGAACTGCGGATTATTTGGAATTTTAGAAAATGGTGAAATTATTCTTGGAGATGGTGAAGAAAGACTATCTTTCTTTCCAAATCCAGCAAATTCAGATGACCCTTGGCACGGTTTTCCTGTTCATAGTGGAGAATTTGAACCAAGTACAAAAACTGTAGATAAATGGTTAAATGATAAAATAATTGATAAAAGAATGCATATTAAAATTTTAAAAGGCGCTATATGAAAACTCTCAAATTTACATTAGAAGTAGATGCAATTGAAAGTTACATTTACAGTGGTCATTTATTTTTCATTCTTTCAAATGGTCAAATTGTTTATTCTCCTTTATCACGTATTATAGCTAAACTAGTAAACGAATATCCTGATTTTGAAAATTTAATAAGGGTTTCATTCCAACGTAATGACTATTTAAATAACAGGCAGGCAGAGGTTTTTTTTGGTATTGGAGAGATGAAAAAAAGTTTCATTCATTTATGGGAAAAAGCTTCTGAAGAAATGGAATTTACAATAATTCTTGATGAAAATGATTACACTGTAATTGATGAAGTTCCTTCAATGCCAGTACTTGACCTAAAAATGTACGCAATGCGCTTATATGTTGGTAGTAAAGAAGGTCTATATGAAATTAATTTAAATTCGGATGACAGATATAATTTAGAACCGACTAAACCTCAAAAACGTTTTGATGGTAAAGTAACCTGTCTAAATGCTAAATCAGGAGAGATAATTATATCATCAAATAGCAACGGATTATTTCACGGAACATTTTTAAACAGTTCTAACAATCTTAAAGTTAACGAAAAGGCTGTCGCCTGTAAATCAATTAGAACAGGCTGGTCTGGTTATGATGTTATAAATTATGACAAGCAAAATGATTTTGATTATTACGTAAATGAAACAGAAAAAATTGAAAATAAATTAAATTATTCGAAATTTGATGAAGACAGCGAAAGAAGAAGAATCACAGATTTTGGTTCTGAAAAATATGGTCTTTCAACGTTATTAACCAATTCAAGAATAGAAAAAGAGCAAATTAGTTATTGTTTTAACAGCTCAACTTCTGGATTCTTTTTTATGAAAGACGGAAGTTTTGTAAATATTAATTTAAATAAACCAAAGGATAAACAATTATATTTTGTATCAAAAAATAAAGCCCTACCCACATTAAAAAACGGTAGCGCAATTTTTTTAAAACCATTGTCTACATCAATTGTGCCTGAAGGTTGTGTCGTTGAATATTTTGACAAAGTTGTACTTTATCAAAATTCAAAAGCAAAAATAATTGAAAATACTTCTGCAATTAACGTCAGAACATATCCTTCTTCAAAAAGATACAGAAATTTGATTTCAGTTACTAAAGAAAAAGAAATAACAATTCATTCAATTTTTCCTTTTAAAGAAGATAGTTTTGCTTTAACAATGGAAGATTTTGAA
Source organism: Flavobacterium sp. GNP010 (assembly GCF_056428945.1). Taxonomy (NCBI): domain Bacteria; kingdom Pseudomonadati; phylum Bacteroidota; class Flavobacteriia; order Flavobacteriales; family Flavobacteriaceae; genus Flavobacterium; species Flavobacterium sp. GNP010. The sequence continues at coordinate 59,304 of NZ_JBWJVK010000011.1, forward strand.
AATAAAACAGTTTTTGACTTTATGTAAATTACTACCAACAACTACTCCAACAGATTTGGGCGTTTGGCTTAATGGAAAGATTGTCTTGTACTTCGAATGATTTGGCAAATCCGAAAATAGGGCTTAATTTAGTCCCAAACCCGCTATATTACCAGAACGTTAACTGTGATTTTAAAAAGATGACCTTGTTAAAAGAAACATTCATAAGACTTTTGACAAACTATACAGACAACGACCGTCTGACAAATGAACTATGGACAGAAATAGAGAAAAACTATTCAAGCAAAAAAAGATATTATCATACTTTACATCACCTTGACAGTTTATTGGCTCAATTGACCGATGTAAAAGGAGAAATACAAAATTGGAACAACATTTTGTTTAGTCTCTATTACCACGACATAGTTTACAATTCTCTAAAATCAGATAACGAAGAAAAAAGTGCTGAACTTGCTGAAAAACGGATGAAACAAATTTTGGTTTCTAATGACAAAATAGAACTTTGCAAAAATCAAATTTTAGCAACTAAATCTCACATAAAATCAACCGATAGCGACACTAATTATTTTACAGATGCCGACCTTTCAGTTTTAGGCCATAACTGGGAAACGTATTCACTGTATTATAAAAACGTTAGAGAGGAATATTCTATTTATCCCGATTTCGTTTACAATCCAGGTCGAAAGAAAGTTTTAATTCATTTTTTGTCAATGGAAAGAATATTCAAAACTGACTTCTTTCACAACAAATTTGAGATACAAGCCAAACAGAACTTACAAATGGAAATAGAATTACTTTGATAACTTCTAAAATTGAAATACAAAATATTCTGCCGGATACAAACTTTACTTGTTTTGTAATCCCATCTCTTTTTTCTAAAGCAGAATGCGAGGAATTATTAAATATCGACATTAAAAACTCATTTCAAAAAGCTATTTCAAATTATCCAACCTATTACAGGAACAACGATAGATTTGTAATGGACAGTGATACTTTAGCTAACCAACTTTTTGAAAAAGTAAAATCGTATCTACCTGAGACAATCGAAATAAACTCAGTTATTCAATCCGAAAATGGAGTTTGGCATTTAAAAGGATTGAATAACAGACTTAGATTTTGCAAATATTCGTCTAACCAATATTTCCACAGACATCTTGATGGCGTTCACTATCGAAATGACACAACGCAATCAAAGTTGACTTTTATGATTTATTTGAACAATGCAACAGAATTTGAAGGTGGACGAACTTTATTTTTCAAAACAAAGGAAACGAATGAAATTTGGGCTTCATATATTCCCAAACAAGGCGATCTAATTGTTTTTGACCACAATGTATGGCACGAAGGAGAAGTTTTAACACAAGGCGAAAAATTTGTTTTAAGAAGCGATATTCTATATTCAAAAAAAGAAACAGAAATTAGCAAAGAACCTTTTACTGGTCATTTGGGCTACATATGGTCACTACTCAAAATTGATAACAACACAATTCTAAGTGGTGGCAGGGACAAAGAAATAAAGGCTTGGACTGTTTCAGGAAAACAAAAGCAATCTCTGCAAGGACATCAAAATTCGATTTTGTGTATTGAGAAAATAAATGACGACATTTTTATTTCTGGTTCACGAGACCAACAAGTAATCGTTTGGAGAGACTACAAAGTATTAAATAAAATAAAAGCTCATTCGGCAATTGTGCTTTCGTTGTGCCGTATAGATAACAACACTTTCGCTTCAAGTAGTGGGGACAATACCATCAAAATTTTTGATCTTGACGGAACTGTTTTAAGAACTTTTAAAGAACACACAAATTGGGTTTGGCAAGTTATAAAACTTGACGAAAACATTATTGCTTCAAGTTCGGAAGACAACTCAATAAAAATATGGAATTGCGAAATAGAAAAATCAATCAAAACTTTTCAAGAAAGCGACCCGATTATCAGTCTTGCTTATAATAAGCAAACAAGACAACTATTCAGCGGTAGTTTGAATGGTAAAATTTCAATACGAACTTTGACAGACAATTATCAGCAACAAGAAGTAAAGACAATCAAGGCACATATTGGAATAATAAGAACTATTAAATTAATAGACGACAAACATATTACCACTGGTGGAGAAGATAATAAAGTGAGAATTTGGAGTTTAAACGGACAATTGATTTCAGAACTTGAACATCAAAATTTTGTACAATCAATTGAAATTTTAGACAACAAGACAATAATAAGTGCATCGTATGACGGGACAATTAAAACTTGGACACTATGACGACCGGAGAAAAACCGCAACTAGCAAACGCTACAAGCAATTTGGGTATTCGGATTAATTTGAAATTGGTTTTTTATTTTAAAGATTTGGTAAAGACGAAGAATCTACTTAATATAGTACCAAACCGCCTGTAGATCCATAAAAGTATGCGATGATTAATCAACTTAATCACCGCATTTTTGCGACGTATTAAAATTATTTACACCGCAAAATTATTTGTGTATTGTAATTAAACGCAATAAATTTGATTATTACATGGTTTTTATTTTAATAATATTTTGAATTTTCAAATACATCATCAACAATTTTATCAAGTTTCTTATTCAGTAATTTATTTAAATAAACCTGTGTAGGTCTAATATATGCGTGACTTATCATTTCATTAACCACAACAGCAGAAGATGTGAATGCAATTTTAAAAGAACACCGCTATCCGAAGTCTCCTGACTTCGGCATTATTTTATATGGAAAGCATTCACTGATAACTACCGCTTTGTTTTCAACTCACTAATATCTCTTTTCAACTCTAAAAACAGATCTTTTACACTGGCAGATTCCGTTAATTCTTGTTTTTCATCAGAGAGCCCAATGTTACACACGTATTCCCAAATTTCAAGGATGGAAGAAACCTTAACTTCATAAGGAGGATAAAAAGTATTGTCTGAGGCTACAACAAGTGTGTTTTTTTTGTTTTTGTTCAATCGCTTGTACACCAAACCTTCATTCTTAGTGATTACAATATAAGTTTTACCATCCTTGACATCTCCTAACTTTTCAATATACCGTCCAACAATGATAGAGCCATCTGCATGAGGAGGCATCGAATCGCCTTCAACCGGAAAACCCCTGTGCTTTCCTGTTCCCAAAAAAGGTAATGAAATTTGCTGCAAACGCTCAATATATTCGGGATCAGCATATCCATTCAAGTACCCTGCTTTTACTTTTTGAGTGACAACTTCAATAAAATTTTCTCCCTTATTGTCTACTGTGATTGGCAATACCAATCGATTATTTTCCAATTGCAACAAATCATCTACTGGAATTTTCCGAACATCAACAGAGAGCAACAAGTCAATACTGATGTGGTAATAATGCGCCATTTTCTTCAATATTTCATACGGAGCTTCAGAGGTTCCATCTTCATATTTAACGTATCTGCCTCTTGTTATCCCTAAGGATTCAGCCAGCTTCTCTTGCGAAATTTTATGTTGCACCCTAAGATTCCTAATATTATCAGAAAATAAAGACATAGCTATTTTGTTATAATTTGGAACAACAAATATACATAAAATTGTTAGTATCTGTACTAATTTTGCAGGGTATAAAATAGAAATGATGATGAATAGAGCAATAGTACATATGGACTTAGATACCTTCTTTGTTTCCTGCGAAAGATTAGTAAATCCAAAGTTAATAGGATTGCCATTAATTATTGGTGGGAGCTCTGATCGTGGTGTTGTGGCTTCGTGCTCCTACGAGGCTAGAAAATTTGGAGTCCGTTCTGCAATGCCAATAAAATATGCCTTACGTCTTTGCCCTCAAGCTTCGGTTATCAAAGGAGATATGGAATACTATTCGAATAAGTCACATGAAGTAACTTCGATTATAAAAGAAGTAGCGCCAATTGTTGAAAAAGCAAGCATCGATGAGTTTTATTTAGACCTAACCGGTATGGATAAGTTTTTTGGTTGCTACAAGTGGACCACAGAACTATCTAGCAAAATTCTAAAAGAAAGTGGTTTACCAATAAGTTTTGCTCTTTCGGTAAATAAAACAGTTTCTAAAATTGGAACCGGTGAAGCAAAACCTTTAGGCAAAATAGAAATTATTGGTGCTAATGTAAAACCTTTTTTAAATCCATTGCCTATTCAAAAAATTCCAATGTTGGGCGACGTTACTTTTCAATTACTATCCAGAATTGGTATTAGAAACATCCAAACACTATCCGAAATGCCAGTCGAAGTTTTACAACAAATGATTGGTAAAAATGGAGTGGAAATCTGGAAAAAAGCAAACGGAATAGACAACAATCCGGTAGAACCGTACACCGAAAGAAAATCGATTTCAACCGAACATACTTTTGAAACCGATACCATTGACGTTTACAACATTAAATCTCTAATCACAGGAATGGTCGAAAAACTATCCTATCAATTGCGTTCAGAAGGATTTTTAGCATCAACAGTAGTACTTAAAATACGGTACAATAATTTTGATACAGAGACCAAACAAATCAAAATTCCGTACACTTCTTTCGATCATATTTTAACTAAAACAGCAATAGACCTTTTTGAGAAAGTGTACACCAGAAGAATGCGCTTGCGGTTGGTGGGAATACGGTTCACAGGATTGGTTCGTGGGACCTATCAAATCAATATGTTTGAAGACACAACAGAATTATTATCGCTCTACCAAGCCATTGACAAAATTAAAAATAGGTTTGGTTTTGATGCGGTTTCACGTTGTTCAGGCACCATTATAAAACAAAAAGCAAAGTAAAAACAATTTACTTCGTCAGTTTGCATGTTCTGGTTTGGGTGGGCGTTTGCCGCCGAAAGAGGCGGGTCGGGCTCATATCTTTTGTTCCGCTAGCGCTGCACAAAAGGATGCCGCTTCCATCCCTAACGCAAAAAACTATAAAATCAAAAATCGTTAATTTTCAATTACCATCACAATGTATCTCAATTGCCATTCTTATCATAGCTTACGTTACGGAACAATTCCGCTGAACGAACTTGTTCAACAAGCTAAAATTTCAGGCCTTACCTCAGTTGCATTGACCGATATTAATACGGTAACTGGCATTTACGATTTTACAAAACAATGCAATGAAGTTGGCATAAAACCAATTGTGGGTGTTGAGTTCAGACAAAACAACAGATTGCTTTTTATTGGCTTAGCCAAAAACCAAAAAGGCATTGGCGAAATGTGTCGGCTGCTAACCCATCATAATCTATCCAAAACCCATTTGCCAGAGGTCGCGCCAGCATTTGAAAATGTATTTGTGATCTATCCAACAGCTAATATGCCGAACGAGTTGCGAAATTTTGAATACATTGGCATTCGACCAGAAGAAGTGATAAAATTATTCAAAACCGAATGGAAGCCAATCATTCAAAAAGCGGTAATCCTGCAACCCGTTACTTTTAGATCCAAAAAGGAATTTAACTTACATAGAATTCTGCGTGCCATAGACAACAACACCTTATTGTCAAAACTAACAGAGGAGGACATTTGCAAGACTTCTGAAATACTGACAAGTCCCGAAGAGTTGCTTAAAAAGTACAGTGAGTATCCAGAAATTATAAAAAATACCGAATTCCTTATGGAAGAATGCAATTTTGAATTTGAATTTAAAACGCCTCGAAACAAAAAATTCTACACCAAAAGCAAAGAAGGCGACCGCTTATTATTAGAAAACTTAGCAAAAAGTGGTTTAGTAAAACGATATGGAAACACGAACAAAGAAGCGCAAGCTAGAGTAATAAAGGAACTTAAAGTAATCAACGACTTAAACTTTAGTGGCTATTTTCTAATCACTTGGGACATTATCCAGTACAGCAAAAGTCAAGGTTTTATGCACGTAGGGCGGGGTAGTGGTGCCAATAGTATCGTGAGTTATTGTCTTGGTATTACAGACATCTGTCCTATCGAACTCGATTTATATTTTGAACGATTCCTAAATGAAAACCGAAAATCGCCACCAGATTTTGATATCGATTGGTCTTGGCGCGAACGTGATTTTATTTTAGAATATATTTTTAAGCGTTTTGATCCAAATCACGTAGCCTTTTGTGGCACAAATGTAGAATTCAAATACCGATCTATTTTTAGAGAAATGGGTAAAGTTTTTGGATTGTCTAAAGACGAATTGGATGGATTATCTAAAGCCAAAGGACGACAAAGAGAAAGTAACTCGGTGGTAAAATATGTCGAAGAATACGGAATAATGCTAGAGAAATATCCAAATCAAAGAAGCATGCACTCCTGCGGCATCATCATTTCTGAAGAACCAATTACCAATTTCACTGCACTAGAAATGCCTCCAAAAGGCTTTCCAATTGTGCAATTTGATATGCATGTAGCTGAAGATATAGGCTTTGAAAAATTCGATATTTTAAGTCAGCGTGGTTTGGGTACCATTGATGAAGCCGTTAAAATTATTGAAAAAAACAGAGGAATTAAAGTGGATATCTCGGATACTTCATTGTCTAAAAACGAAGCCAAATGCAACGAGTTACTCAGTATAGGTAAAACTTTAGGTTGCTTTTATATAGAAAGTCCTGCTATGCGAGGTTTGTTACGACGTTTAAAATGCGACAATTACAAAACACTAGTGGCCGCGTCAAGTATCATTCGTCCTGGAGTGGCTCAAAGTGGAATGATGCGAGAATATATATTCCGGCACAATAATCCAGATAAATTTGAATATTTTCATGAGGTTTTCAAAGAGCAGTTGGGCGAAACCTATGGTGTCATGGTCTATCAAGAAGATGTAATTAAAATTGCGTTACATTATGGTGGGTTGACTGCTGCCTATGGCGATATTCTCAGAAGAGCCATCAGCGGAAAAGGACGTTCGTTAGCAGAATTACAATCCGTAAAAAACCAATTTTTTGTTTCTTGCAAAGCCAAAGGGCATCCAGAAAAACTGAGTGAAGAAGTCTACAGGCAAATAGAAAGCTTTGCAGGATATTCTTTTTGTAAAGCGCATTCGGCAAGTTATGCCGTAGAAAGTTACCAAAGCTTGTATTTAAAAACTTATTACGGCATTGAGTTTATGGTAGCAGCTATCAATAATGGTGGTGGTTTCTACAGACCCGAAATTTACATTCACGAAGCCAAAATGAGTGGCGCAACTATACATAATCCCTGTATCAACAAAAGTGTTTATCAGACTACCGTTTATGGAACCGATGTGTATTTGGGTTTTATGCTTTTAAAAAATCTAAACAGCGAGTATATTTTCAGTATTGTTGCTGAACGAGAAAAAAATGGTGCATTCAAATCGATTGAAAATTTCATCACCAGAGTCCCATCAGGATTAGAAAGTATCCAAACATTAATATTTATTGGAGCCTTCAGGTGCACTGGCAAAACAAAAAGTCAATTAATTATCGAGGCTCGAATGCTTTTGATACATCATAAACTGGAGGTAAATACTCCTTTACTAATTGAAGAACCAACTAAGGAATACAAATTTCCAATTATAGAACGTTCCATTTTAGAAGATGCTTTTGATGAAATTGAATTGTTGAGTTTTCCGGTTTCATGTTCACCATTTGATTTATTAGAAACTAAATTCAAGAGTGGTATTTTGGCCAATAACCTCATTAACTACCTAAAGAAAGAAGTGAAATTGATTGCTTACTTAGTATCTATAAAACAAGTCCCTACAAAAATGGGAATGATGTTTTTTGGCACTTGGATTGATGCGAATGGAGATTATTTTGATACAGCACATTTTCCTAAAAGCCTAATCAACTATTCGTTCAAAGGTGGTGGATGTTATTTACTTTTAGGCACGGTTGAGGTAGATTATCATTTTCCAACCATTACTGTTTCAAAAATGGCCAAAATGCCTTTTAAGCCTGATCCAAGATATGCCAATTCAAAAACACTTCAATTTAAGGCAACAGAACAACTGCGAGGCGATATTAGCACCACCGAACGAGCTCCATATCCTCAAGAACACGAAATCAATTTACCAAGAATAAAGATGAAAGATTAAGTCATAGATATAATCTCTCTTGGTATAGAATAAATGATAAGGATGGTAGCGTAGCAATACTTTCCGAATCTTAGCAATCTGCGATAGAGATCATAAAACTGTAAAAATTTAGAAATTGTTTACTAGCTTTTTTTGATTCAAAAGCCTTGCAGCAACAGAATTTAAATACTAGCCCATGCATGTATTTAATGATAATGCAAGTAACTAGCCTAAATTAAAACTAGTAAACAAAAGACTAATTATTGAATAATTGCAGTCATTAATCCATTAAAAATATTAAAACGTAAAAAAAAAGATAAAAAAGGTAAGGAATTCATTTTTTAAATTATATTTGTCTAACTTTTTTGAATAATAGATAAACAAAATAACAATTGTCGTGCAAATTATAAATTTGATGCACTTACAATCATGAAAATGAATTTTTTACCGTGGTTTTAAATCTATAAATGAGAGATAATATTCCCATAATCTAGTTTAATCCCAATGTTGGAAAAGCAGGATAAAAAGTAATCTATTAAAATATCATGTCACCATTCTGATTTAATATTGTGGATGGTGGTTTAGTATAAAATTTAAAAAAAGTAACTGTGAATCAACCCAAAGAAATTGAAAAGTTGTTAATACAAATAAAATTTACAAAACGGGAGATATGACAATAACGACGTTTAACTATTCTAAATTCAGTTTTTATTTTGGAGAATTGGGACTCATTATTGGACCGTCAGGTTCAGGAAAAACAACGTTACGTTCTATTTTAGGATGCGTTACGTACCTAACACAAGATCAAATCTACGTCAATGGACAAGAAGCAAGTAATTTACCAGAATCGATGCAGTCTGGTCAAGAGACTTTTACCAATGTAAACCAAGAAGAAATTGATTATCAAAAAGAACTTCAAAAACTCAGTAACGTAAAAAATACTATTTGGCAGCATTGGTTCCTTAGCATGAAAAATGCAGGAATGATTAAAAAACTGCATTGAATCATAAATTCAAAATGAAGTCTGCTAAAATTAAACCTCTAGCAACATACGTTTTTTAATTTTTCAAAAACTAGATAAAAAATTTTGTTCAATTGACTACTATTACAAATAACCCAACTACTATTAACCAACCAACTATATACAATTTAATATGAAATACACCTTACCACTCATCAGCGTTGGCATTGATGATATTGCACTCGTTGGGGGCAAGAATGCCTCATTAGGCGAAATGTTAGAACACCTTACTTCACTAGGAGTCAATATTCCTGATGGTTTTGTTATTACCGTTGATGGCTATTATGAATTTATTAGCCACAACAATTTAGAAAAAACCATCAATGAAATTGTTGCTGAAATTGATTACGACAATATTGAATCATTGCGAAGAGGGGGAATGCAAGTGCGACAGCTCATCTTGAATGGAAAATTTCCAGCGGATGTTAGTGAAGAAATCATTGCTTCTTATGAAAGAATTTCAAAGCAATACGATCAAGATTTTACTGATGTAGCCGTTCGTAGTAGCGCTACCGCTGAAGATTTACCTGATGCTTCATTCGCTGGACAGCAAGAGACATTCTTGAACGTACGAGGTCCAGAAAACATTATTGATTGTGTGCGAAAATGTTTTGCATCGTTGTTCACAGATCGAGCCATAAGCTACCGTCAGAGTTTTGGATACGATCATTTTCAGTTGGCTTTGTCAGTATGTGTGCAAAAAATGGTGCGTAGCGACTTAGGCACTTCGGGAGTTGCTTTCTCTATTGATACGGAAAGTGGTTTTAAAGATGCCGTAGTTATTAATGCCTCTTTTGGTTTGGGTGAAATGATAGTGCAAGGTGCTGTGTCACCTGATGAATATATTGTATTTAAACCCCTTGTAAAGCTAGGTTTTAATGCCATCATCGAAAAAAAGATGGGCAACAAAGATAAAATGATGATTTATGGAGAAGGTGGGGATGAACGTGTAAAAATTATTCCAACCGAAAATTCATTTCGCAACCGTTTTTGTTTAAAAGATGAAACCATCATTAAATTAGCAAAATGGGTTGCTATAATTGAAGATTATTATACGACCATAAAACAAAAATGGACACCAATGGACGTTGAATGGGCCATTGACGGTTTGTCTAAAGAATTATTTATTGTACAAGCGCGACCGGAAACTATTCATTCTCAAAAAGACCGACACAACATCACGGAATATCGAATCGAAGATCAAGAGCGACTAAAACAGTTGATTACCAAAGGGATTGCTGTTGGAGATAAAATCGGATCTGGCCCAGCAACGATATTATATTCGCTAGACAAAAGAGTAAGTGAAGGTCACGAGTTCATTGCGGGTTCTGTATTAGTTACCGATATGACCGATCCTGATTGGGAACCTATAATGAAAAAAGCATCAGCCATTATTACCAATAAAGGTGGAAGAACCTGCCATGCAGCTATTGTAGCACGGGAATTAGGCGTGCCAGCTATTGTTGGTTGTGGCAATATTACTGAATTGCTACAAGAGGGACAAATCATTACGGTTTCATGCGCCGAAGGTGATGAAGGTTATATTTACGAGGGCGAAATTAAATACGAAAAATCAGAATACGATCTTCGCAATTTACCCAAAGTAAGAACGGATATTATGTTGAACGTGGCATCACCAAGTTTAGCTTTCCAATTTTCTCATTTACCCAATAAAGGCGTTGGTTTAGCTCGAGAGGAATTTATCATCAATAATTATATTCAAGTCCATCCGTTAGCGCTTTTAAATCACCGATCGTTAAATGATCAGGCGCTTACAGTAGAAATTGAGAAAAAAATTATCGGTTATGAAAATGAAGAACACTTTTTTATCGAAAAACTATCAAACGGGATCGCTAAAATTGCCGCTTCATTTTACCCACATAAAGTGATAGTTCGATTTTCAGATTTTAAATCGAATGAATATTACAATTTATTGGGTGGGAAGTATTATGAACCGCATGAAGAAAACCCCATGATTGGTTGGAGAGGTGCGTCCCGTTATTATTCAGAAACTTATAAACCCGCTTTTGCTTTAGAATGTAAAGCCATCAAAAAAGTGCGAGATGAAATTGGATTGAGCAATGTTGCGGTCATGATTCCTTTTTGCAGAACTGTTGAGGAGCTGCATAAAGTTAGCGACGTAATGAATGAATACGGCTTGAAGCGTGGCGAAAATGGACTAGAATTGTATTTGATGGCCGAAATTCCGTCTAATATAATTTTAGCAGAAGAATTTGCAAAACATATAGATGGTTTTTCCATAGGCAGTAATGATTTAACCCAGCTCACACTGGGACTTGACAGAGATTCCTCTTTAGTAGCACATTTATATGATGAACGAAATCCTGCAGTCAAAAAAATGCTAGAAATGCTGATACAAACCGCTAAAAAAGCTGGTGTGAAAGTTGGTATTTGTGGCCAAGGTCCAAGTGACTTCCCTGATTTTGCTCAGTTTTTAGTAGAATTGGGAATAGACAGTATTTCTGTTACTCCAGATTCTGTAATCAAAACAGTAAATGCAATTGCAGCAGTGGAACAGCGAATTGATTTGAGATGAGAATGAGGTCAAAACTATATTAATCAGTGTTGATTTTTTTGCTGATGTTTACCAAGAATTTTATGGACTATTGGCATTATTCCGTATTTTTACGATGCACAAATTAATAGAAATCATTACGAATTAATAAGGAGTAAATTCGGTTACCCGAATATATTTCAATGTACAAGGCATATAAAAAAGGCTCCCTTTGGCGCTCGCTTGTAACGAGTTGCTTCTTTCCTTATTGGGTTATAAAGCGGCAATGGGACTTTTATTATATTATGATCAAGAAAACCATAAAATGCGCTGCAGCTGATGTTGGATTGATTTATACCGCCTACAACCTGCGCCGAATCTTAAACCTGATTGAACACAATCTATTAAAACAATATCATAATATATTGGCTTTGTATTTTGGAAGTTTAAGAGCAATATTTAACCCTTTTTACGGGCTGTTTTATTTTAATAATCATAAAGCGAGTTTTACTAGAACGAATTTTAAATGTAGTTAAAATTTTATATATTTACTCTATGAGTAATGAAGTAGTTGGTTTATAGTTTTTTAGACGAACTGACGTTAATAGCAATTGTAATTATGGGAATCAATAAATCAAAGATATACGTGGAAACGTTAATAAAACTAGTAGAGTATAATAATGACTCAACTTGGCTGACAACTTTCAAAAGCCTAAGAGCAGGTGGAAGTTTGCCTGCTAGTGGTGCTGGGTCTCTAAATGACTGGGGACCATATTATACAGATAAAACTCAAAGTGTATGGTATCCAATTTTCTATGACATACTTAGATTTTTATTTGACCAAAACACAACACCAGATCAGATTTATTTGTTTAAACCAATAAAAGAAAAAGACAATATTCGAATCCTGCGTTGCTCAAAATGCAACAACGCTTATCAACACCCAGCTGTATTTGAAAGACATATCTCACTTGATTTCTATCAAAGGAATTTTAAAAATTATGCAGATCAAAATAATTTATCATAACTTCTCGCGCCTGAAAATTCATATCAACATTCTTTAACAATCGACTACCGAAATTGGTTAATGATGCAATACGATTACAGAGGTATAAAAATTTACGACTTTGTATCAAATAAATATATTTGTCCTCATTGTACAGCCGAGCATTTACCAACAGAAGAAGATCTTTATATAGTGAACTATAATAGCTTAGGAATAAAGAATTTTCATAGACAATTGCAAAATGCTACATGGACTGACTTTGAAAACACTAGCTGGTAAAAGCAGCTACCCAAAAAGCAGAGATTCGTGTTCCGTAGATAGTTTTATGGTTAATAGAACATTAGTTATTCAAATCAATTTTTACAGTAAAAGACAGATCAATTGGGCAGATGCAAACCATTAGCCAAAATATTATGCAGAAACTAACACAACTTATTTTCCTTTCATTAATTGGAATTCAGACCATGTCTGGACAAAATTTGCTTATTCCGAAAAATTACTCAATTGTTGACACAGTTAAAGGTGATTTAAATAAAGATGGAATAGATGAATTAGTCATAGCTTACAATACTCAAAAGGAAAAAGAAGATACTTTTGAAAGTGTTCCAAGAGAATTAATAATTTATAAGAAAGAAAGTAATAATTGGGTTGTTTGGAAAAAATCTAAGTCTGCTCTATATGGTAGTCGAGATGGCGGAATGATGGGTGACCCATTCGAAGAAATTAAAATTAAAAATGGCATTTTGCTTGTAAGTCAAAATGGTGGAAGTAGTTGGAAATGGGGACATACAGATAAATATCGCTATCAAGATGGAGAATTTTACTTAATTGGTTATTCAAGTACATATGGACGACTATGTGACTACTGGACAGATGTAGATTTCAATTTATTGACAGGAAAAATGATTATCAAAAAAGAATATGAAAGCTGTGAAAATGGAGATGAACAGAAAATCTATAAGCGAGAAAATGAAACTGTAAATAAGAAAGGGTTAAAAATCACTATGGAAAAGAGGAATGAAAAGGAAATAAAAATAGTTACACCAAAATACAGACATGAAATTTATATAACAACAAGTAGTGATTAAAAATACTGTGGCTAACAGATAAGGTTTCTTTGCGTGCGCAGCACGAACAATGACAACCTTTTGAACGGCCTGTGCCCTTTTTTCAGGAGAAATAGTCATTGGCAGGGACTATGGATTTATCGTAAAATTTTGAGAGAGACTATCAAGAGGCAAGTAAGCCTCTTTTTTTTGAGAAATAATTTTTGTTTTGATATCGTATTTTTGATCACTATTGTCCATAAGTATCATTACCCTTTCGCTCAAGATTGCTTTCTATGTGACTAGGATTCTAGAAATAGTAACATATTGAACAAACAGGAAAATAGTTCCCATTCTTCACCACAAAAATTTATTAAATCATTTTGAACCATTTATAACAATCTGAAAAAACTACTTTATCTTTGATAAAATAAAAAAGGAACTGTCCTTTGATGCATAAATCCAACGTCAGAATGCCTGAGAAAACCGATGACAAAACTATTTTTTCGCTACTTGAAGTAACAAAAAGCATCAAAAAAACACTGGAACAACGATATTCTAGTGTTTTTTGGATTAAAGCGGAAATGAACAAACTGAATCATTACAGTCATTCAGGGCATTGTTTTCCTGAAATTATAGAAAAAGTAGATGGTAAAATTGTAGCCCAATGCAAAGCAACCATGTGGCGTGATGATTATCAAAATATAAACCGCAACTTTCTAAGAATTTTACAGGAACCGCTTAAAGACGGGATTAAAATATTGTTTCTGGCTAAAATTTCCTTTGACCCCGCTTTCGGTCGTTCACTCCAAATTATAGATATTGATCCACAGTTTACCTTAGGAGATTTAGAAAATGAAAAGCGACAAACCATCAAAAAATTAAAAGAAGAAGGAATTTATGATGTAAACAAAAAGCTGGAACTTCCTTTATTACCGCAAAGGCTAGCAATCATTTCAGTAGAAACCAGCAAAGGCTACGGTGATTTTTTAAATGTAATTGACAACAACAATTGGAATTATAAATTCTTTTACCTCTTGTTTCCATCCATATTACAAGGTGATAAAGCTGTAACGGGTATTATTGCTCAGCTAGAGCGAATAAGGAAAGTGATCCATCATTTTGATGCAGTAGCCATCATAAGAGGCGGTGGTGGCGATGTCGGCCTATCCTGTTACAATAAGTATGAACTAGCCAAAGTTATAGCACTATTCCCCATTCCTGTCTTTACGGGTATTGGTCATGTAACCAATGAAACCGTATGTGAAATGATCGCGCATACCAATGCCATAACACCAACAAAACTTGCGGAATATCTCCTTCAAAAATTCCATAATATTTCGGTTCCCATTCAAAAGGCAAAAGAAAAAATAATAGACAAAGCCAGACGGTTGATCAGTGAAGAGAATGTGACTCTAGAATCCGAACTGAAATTGTTTCGTTCATTGACAAATACCATACTTAACAATAATGA
Source organism: Flavobacterium sp. GNP010 (assembly GCF_056428945.1). Lineage (NCBI taxonomy): Bacteria > Pseudomonadati > Bacteroidota > Flavobacteriia > Flavobacteriales > Flavobacteriaceae > Flavobacterium > Flavobacterium sp. GNP010. The sequence continues at coordinate 74,339 of NZ_JBWJVK010000011.1, forward strand.
AAACAAAATAAAAAATGCAAGTTATGCCATAAAGCAACAATCTCAATTCATTATAAAAAACAGCAATAACGTTTTAGAATCTTTGTATCATAAAACTCAGATGGCTACAACCGATAGGATTGAGCAATCACAATTAGCGGTATTATTAATGCAAGAAACCATAAAAACGGCATCCATTAAAAACTTTAAAAATGCCGAACTTGCATTGGCATACATTGAAAAAAACATCCAAATCATGGATCCTGTAAATGTTTTAAAAAGAGGTTTTAGTATCACCTATCATAATGGTAAAGCAGTCAAAAATACAACGCACCTTCAAGAGGGAACTACTATAGAAACAGTGCTTTTTAACGGAACGATAGAAAGCACCATCACAAAAATCAAAGAATAAAATGGAAGATGAACTAAATTACACAAAAGCTTTTGAAGAATTGCAAAGTATTGTATCCGAAATAGAACAAGGCGAAATATCAGTTGATGACCTTTCTGAGAAAGTCAAAAGAGCCACTACACTAATTAAATTTTGCAAGTTAAAACTAACCATAACAGCAGAAGATGTGAATGCAATTTTAAAAGAACTCGAAAATTAAAAAGTTAAAGGGAAGAGTATGTGTTATCATTCCAAACTAACCAAAATAGCTTTTGAAGTACAAAGTAGGTTCAAGGCTACAATTGACAATCCGCTAGAATTCAAACCAGCAACTCATGCCAATGGTTTTGAACATCCCAAAACTCCAGTAATCATTGATGAAAAACCAAACATCATTACGCATTACAATTGGGGCTTGATACCAGCGTGGGCTCAAGATGAAGACATAAAAAAATTCACCTTAAACGCTAAAATAGAGACAATCAACGAAAAACCTTCCTTCAAAAACTCAGTAAATAAGCGATGTCTTGTGATTGTGAATGGCTTCTATGAATGGCAATGGCTTGACAGCAAAGGAAAAAATAAAAACAAATTTGAAATCGGAATTGGGAATGAGGATCTGTTTGCTTTCGCTGGAATTTATGCGCAATGGACCAATACAATCACAGGTGAAATCAAAAACACCTATGCTATTGTTACCACCCATGCCAACACAGTTATGTCAGAAATACACAATATCAAAAAACGTATGCCTGTAATACTAAAACCAGAAGACGAAGCAAAATGGTTGCAACATCATCCTATAGAAGCATTCGCCTTTCCATTTGAAGTTAATTTGGTGGCTAAAAACCTGAATCAAAATTCTCTTTTCTAACAAGCCAAACAGCATCAGGTAATCCCAAAAGGGAACTATTGCTCTATCTTATACAAAAAAGCGCATTAGATAAACTAGAGTAGATATTTCTAATGTGGCAAATAATGGGAAATCAAGAAAAATTGACTTTACAGACAAAATAGAAACATATCACTGTTGAGGGACAATTTCAATAATCAATAGCTATTACTTCAACTTTGCAGAGGCAACAAAATGTCCCTATACTTCCAATTTTATTTTATTTAATTATTTTATTTTGGAACGCCTTATAATAATTATTACAAAAAAGAAGTGGCATAAAATCAGAATAACTTTTTTTGGCTTCTTAAAATAGCCAAAAGTTATATCCGATTTTAACCAAGATAAAAGAATATAAAACTAAAAACCTATCTTAAATTGTTGAGATTTCGGTCTGAAAAATGGGTACAGCATAAAATAGCCAAAAGTTATCTCCGATTGTAACCAAGGTAATAGAATATAAAACTAAAAACCTATCTTAAAACGTTGAGATTTCTGTCTGAAAAATGGGTACAGCATAGATCTCTCTAAGCACACTTTTGCTGATTAAACCTTCAAGACCTAAGTTAGCTAAAGTTTCAATTAATAATGACTTAATAGCTATGTCTGCTTTTTCCTGATATAAGAAGACCATTACATCAACTTATATCAGGATAATAGATTACAATGAATTTATAAAACTCAACAAATCATTTCTGTCTTTTGCAGAAAGTTGTTTGTATTTGTTTTTGGCATTTTGACCTTCGCCACCGTGCCATAGAATAGCTTCTTCAACATTCTTTGCTCTACCATCGTGCAATAAATTGGTATGATTATTTACAGTTTTAATAAGTCCGATACCCCATAAAGGAGGCGTTCTCCATTCATTGCCAGTAGCCAAGAAATCTGGTGTATTGTCTGCTAATCCTTCTCCCATATCATGCAATAATAAATCCGTAAACGGACGAATGGTTTGGTTACGTAAAGCTGCAATAGGGTGTGTATTTCCTGTTTGTACTAAAGGAATATGGCAATTGGTACAACCAACAGTTTCAAATGTTTTTTTTCCTTTCAAAACATTTTGATCGGAATAATTTCTCCGTGCCGGAACTGCCAATGTACTGGAATATAAAACGACTCGATTTAAATTTAAATCTGAAATTTCGGGTGTCCCACCATTTGGAATTGTCGTAGCATCAACACCAGTTGGTACATCTTCATTAGGAAATAAACTCGTTGTTATTCCCATATCACCTAAGAAAGCACCTGCAACTTGCTGACGAACACTTGATTGATTTGCTTTCCATCCAAAACGACCAAGCTTCTGACTATTTGAAACAACATCATAAACATAGTTTGCTTTTCCTGAGATACCATCTCTATAATTATTGGTTACAAAACTTAAAATTGTACTTTCTGGAATGGCTTCCAATAATCCTAAACCAATCATTTGGCTAGCTACTCTTGGCGAAATTTGTACATTGTTTGCCAATGAACCATAACCCAAATTATTGATTTGATAGATTGGTTTTTGCAGGATTACAGTAGTTCCGTCTGCAAAAGTTTCGGCAATGGATTGATAAGTAATCACATATTTCCCCTCTACGGTTTGACCTAGAATGGCATTGTCTTGTAATTGTCCTCCATAAATTGGATCTAGAAGTGAACCTCCATTGCTGTTTGTACCGGGAATACTTAATCTTAATAATAATCCGTGACCAAGTTCACCATCAAATATAGGAGCTCTTCCTCTTCCGTCTTTAAAATGACAACTTGCACAGGCTATTGCATTAAAAAACGGTCCCAAACCATCTCTAGCAGTTGTAGAGGAGGGTGCAGAAACCCAACTTTGTCTAAAAAAAGAGTTTCCTATACCAAAATCGGATTGCTCATCGAATGTCAAGTTGGGAGCAGAAAAGCCAAAAGCTTCTTCCGAAGTATTAAAAACAGTAGTTTCTCCACCAGAATATTGTTCCCTCTCTTCGGGTGTTAATGCTACATATTCATCGTCAGTATTGGCACAACTAAAAAGTTGAAAGCAAATTAGAAAAGCGAGACCTTTGAAAGTGTTCTTCATTTTGTTAAATAGAAAAAAGTGTACAGTTACAAGGACACTTTGATTAAACCTGAATTTACGAATTCATTAATTTACAGTGATACCAATTTTCGAAGCACCAGCAAGCAAATTAGAACCAAAATCTTTCAGCTGTAAAACTGCCATTCTAACTTTCGCACCTTCTGTAGAGGTTAAACCGCCAGAAATAGCTAAATCGAAAGGTGTTACTATCGCACTAACTTTAGTTACGGCAGCGTTTAATGCTACATCTGTGCTATTGTATGTATTTGTGTTAGCTTGTTTAACCAAATCTTCCAGTGATGCTCCATCAACAGTTCCGTAATTCCCTTTATACACGTTGATTACTCCTTGAAGATTCAAAGCAATATCTCTATGAGTATTATCACTAAAACAAGAATGTTCGTCTTCTTGATCTGCATTTCCAAGTGCAACATCCATATGCTCTACTGGTAATTCTGCAGACACAAGTGTAGTTATCCCAAGATAAATATTTCTGACAGCGACATCATCAGGTAGTGCAAGGAATTTAGATCTATAGGTACCGCCAACTTTCCATTGGTTTACTAAATACTCCAAATTATCGGTCAATAAATCAGCGCATGCTTTCAAATAAGCTGCTCTTCTTGTTTGATTTGAATTTGTTCCCCCAACAACATAATCCGTATAGGCTCTCAATCCAGCTAGGTTTGCCGAAGGAGCTGTCAAATCTTGTCCCCAAAGTAAAAATTCTATAGCGTGATATCCAACACTGATATTTTTTTCTCCACCTTGTTCATTTAAACGCTCTAAAAGAGATTTGTTTATTGTTGGGAATGTTGTAAAATCATTGATTATTCCAGCATTTGTAGCCCCTTGAACATAATCAACATAATTTTCATCTAATGGCCAGGCATTTAATAATCCTTCTGGTCCATCGGCATTATCAATTGGTCCATCAGCAAAACGAAAGGCTTCGGTAGTACCATAACTTTCTCTTGCAGCTTTCCATTTGCTTTTAGCATTATCAAAATTGACTTGAGTTGGTGATGTTGTAAATGTATTTATTGCTGTTTCTAGTATTACGGCATCATCATACGCTTTTTGATAATTGGCGTTAGCAATGTTTGCATAATTTACCACAACTTGTTTTTTTGTAACATTAGAAGTATTGGAAGAATCATCGTTAGTATTACAAGAAGTAATTAAAACCCCCATTGTTAAAAGTATTGAAACTTTTAAAAATATTTTTCTCATAGTTTTGCTTTATTTAGAATGAATAAACTTAACGCAAAAATATAAACTTTTATTAAATTGCCAAATTTTATTTAGAATAAATATAAATAAAAATTTGTTTGTTCTAATTTAGGTTTTATATTTGCAGAAATTATTTTAATTCAATCTAAATTAACTGAAATGAACTTTAAAAAATTATCTCTTTCCGCATTCCCAATTTTATTGTTAGCGCTTGCATCTTGTTCAAATGACGATGCTACAGTTGAAGATACGTATAATTATACTGTTCCAGCAACCTACACATTCGAAAGAAATGCCGTGACTTCTGTAGATTATTCTGGGCAATCGAGCCGCTTATTAATGCTTGATGAGATGGGGAAATATTTTAGTACAGCCGCAACAAACGGCACTGTCGCTGATGACGCAGTACTATCAGACATGTATGCTAATGTAAATAACCTTTATACTGGCGCAGGTTTAAACGCTTCAGGAAAACAATTAAAAGATAAAACGGCTGCTTCAAAAGATTATTTTTCATTATATCTTGGTGGTGGTTCAATAGCTGAACAAGTAAGTGTTCGTGATTTATTTGAAACCCAATTTGACAATGGTGATGCTGCAAGTCAAGGAGCAACAGCTTCTGCGGGTGTTGCAGGTGTTTATCTAGATGGAACAAGCAAGCGCTTATTTGCAGCAAATGGATTAGAGCCCCAACAAGTATTATTAAAAGGAATGATGGGGGCTTGCTTTATGGATCAAATAGCTAATAATTATTTAAGTCTAAATAAGCTTGATGGCGGTACTAATAAAGTTGACAACACAAACAAAGTATTGTTAACAGGAAAGAGTTATACTGAAATGGAGCACAACTGGGATGAAGCTTATGGCTATATCTATGGAGCGGATAATTTAACTGTTACGCCAAACACTTTCAAATTCTGGAGCAGTTATATCAATCAAGTTAATGCCGATACTGATTTTAATACTCTTAAAGCAGATATTGACTTGGCTTTCCGTAAAGGTAGAGCAGCAATCGTAGCTAATGATTATAAAGTTCGTGATGCTCAAATCGATATTATCAAATCAAAACTAGCAATGGTTTCAGCAGTGAGAGCTGTATTTTATTTGCAAGAAGGGAAAGGTAAATTAGCAACTGATAAGGGAGCAAAAGCTTTTCACGCTTTGTCTGAAGGTTATGGATTTATTATGTCACTGCGATATACAAATAAACCAGGAACAAATAGTCCTTATTTTACCAAATCAGAAGTAGATGCAATGTTAGCTTCTATGGTAAGCGGAACAAATGGTTTGTGGGCTATCGATACTTTAGGAGCAAAATTAGATACCATATCTACACAAATAGCAGCAAAATTTGGGTTTACAGTTGCTCAAGCTACCACAGTAAATTAACTCAGTAAAAAATAACAAAGCAAGAGAAATTAACCCTCTTGCTTTTGTACTTTTGCTTAAATTTTTAAGAATATGAAAAAGATACTATTAGTTTTAAGTTTTGTTGCCGTATTTGTAGCTTGCTCATCAAATGATGGTGAAAATAGTACGGACGGGGATAATTACGATAGAACAGCACTTTTAACAAACTGGGCTGATAATATTATTATTCCAAGTTATGTAAATTATCAAGCGAAAGTTCAAATATTGGTAACTAGCACAAATACTTTTGTTGCAACTCCAACTGAAGCAAATCTTCAAATTATGAGAACTTCTTGGTTAGAGGCTTATAAAGCATATCAATATATATCGATGTATAATTTGGGTAAAGCGGAAGAGATTAATCTTAATATGGCTTCCAATACTTATCCAACAAATCCAATCGGTATAGAATCAAATATTTCATCTGCAACTTATAATCTGGAACTGTTGTCTCAATTTGACAAACAAGGTTTTCCGGCATTGGATTATTTAGTTAATGGACTGGGTGCAAATAGTGCGTCAATTATTGGTTTTTATGCTACAAATGCAAATGCTGCAAATTACAAGCAGTATTTAACAGCTGTTGTTAACAAACTAAAAACTAATGCTGATGCAGTTGTAATCAGTTGGAATTCAAGTTTTAGAAATAGTTATATTGCTAACAATGGGACTTCGGTAAGTAGTTCAGTGAATAAAACAACAAATTTATTTGTAAAAAATCTTGAAAAAGATATTCGGACCGGTAAATTAGGTATTCCAGCAGGTGTTTTTTCAAGTGGCGCCAAATTTCCAGAAAAAGTAGAAGGGTATTATAAAAATGATATTTCTAAAGAGTTGTTGAATGTTTCAATAAAAGCACAGCAAGATTTTTTTAATGGAAAACATTTTAATAGTACTACAACTGGCGAAGGTCTAAAAACGTATTTAGATTTTTTAAATGCTATTAGGAACAATCAGAAGTTAAGTGATATTATAAATAATCAATTTGCTACTATCTATACAGTAAACAATGCGCTTAACAATAGTTTTTCTCAGCAAGTAAATGCTGATAATTCAAAAATGATTGCCGCATATGATGCTTTACAGCAAAATGTAATCTATACAAAACTAGATATGATGCAAGCATTAAATATTACTATTGATTATGTAGATGGCGATGGCGATTAATTATGGGTTTAAGTATAACAAAATATCTAAATAAATATTCAGAGGCATCAACGCTAGCTTTTTTTAGGCTAGCGTTTGGCTTTATGATGGTTTTAAGTCTTATCCGATTTGTGAGTTATGGTTGGATTGATAAATTTTATATCCAACCCCAATTTCATTTCACGTATTATGGCTTTGAGTGGGTTAAACCGCTAGGGAATTACACGTATATATTGTTTTTTGTTTCAGGGTTGGCAGCTTTTTTTGTCGCAATAGGATACAAATACAAAATATCAATAATTACCTTTTTCCTGAGTTTTACTTACATTGAATTTATGGACAAAACCACTTACCTGAATCATTATTATTTTATTACGGTGGTGAGTTTTATACTTATTTTTTTACCTGCTAATGTCTATTTTTCAATCGATGCGTATAGAAACCCTAGAATTGCCTATCAGAAAATCCCGAGATGGACTACTGATATTTTAAAACTGTTGTTAGGTATTGTATATTTTTATGCTGGCTTGGCAAAACTTAATTCCGACTGGCTTTTTGAAGCGATGCCACTCAAAATCTGGTTACCCAATAATTCTAATTTACCTCTAATTGGTTCGTTGTTAAACGAGAATTGGGTGCACTATGCATTTAGCTGGACGGGGATGATTTATGATTTAAGTATACCTTTTTTATTACTGTATAAAAGAACTCGCTTATTTGCTTTTGTTTTAGTGGTAGTCTTTCATATTCTGACTAAAATTTTATTCCCTATTGGTGTTTTTCCGTATATAATGATTTTAAGTTCATTGCTCTTTTTTAATTCGGATTTTCATAAAAAGGGTTTACAAATTATTTCAAAATTATTCAATTTCAGTATGACTGTTTTTGAGAACGGTAAAGAAAAAATTCAGCATTTTAATGGAGTTTATAATACTAAAATAGCCTTTTTAACCTGTTTTTTATCTTTTCAGTTACTGTTTCCTTTTCGGTATGTATTTTATCCAGACGAATTATTTTGGACAGAAGAAGGTTTTCGATTTTCGTGGCGCGTGATGCTTATGGAAAAAGCTGGTTATACCCAATTTAGTGTTACCAATTCTAAAACGAAAGAATATATAGTGATCAATAACAGTCATTTCTTAACCACTTTTCAGGAAAAGCAAATGTCATTCCAACCAGATTTTATTTTGGAATATGCACATTTTTTACACGATTATTATCAAAAAAAAGGCATCCACGACCCCGAAGTTAGAGTAGAAAGCTATGTTGCTCTCAATGGAAGATTAAGTCAAAAATATATCAATCCAACAATAAATTTAGCCAAAGAAAATGAAACATTCCATCACAAAACTTGGATATTACCTTTTAACGATGAAATTAAAGGATTTTAGTTGTATTCTACTTTTATTTTTTACAATAAATAGTTTTTCCCAATTTAAAATTTCAGGAATGACAACAGCTGGCAATGGTGCGGTACTAGCTTCCGTTGAAATATATAATAAAACTTCCGGAACTAAATATCTATCCAATTCTAAAGGAGAGTTTTCAATAGAATTAGACAAGTCAGGGAATTATGAACTTGTTTTTTTCAAAGAAAACTATGCGGTTTTAGAAAAAACAGTTGCAACATCCGATGAAAGCATTGTTATTGTTTTGGATAAAGTAACCAACCTTTCGGAAGTAGTTATCAATAAACAAAAAGAAAAAATATTTGCACTCAATAAATTAAAAGATATTGATGAAACTGCTATTTACGCTGGAAAAAAAACCGAAGTAATCTCGTTAAATAAAATTACGGCAAATAAAGCAACCAATAATGCACGTCAAATATTTGCTCAAGTTGTAGGATTAACAATCAACGAGAGTTCTGATGGTGGTTTACAATTAAGTATTGGTGGACGAGGATTAGATCCAAACCGAACATCTAATTTTAATACCCGTCAAAACGGTTATGATATAAGTGCAGATGTTCTTGGTTATCCTGAAAGTTATTATGCTACACCTACTGAAGCCCTCGAAGAAATTCAGGTAGTTCGCGGTGCAGCATCATTGCAATACGGAACTCAATTTGGAGGATTAGTCAATTTTAAACTAAAAACACCAAGTCAAAAACCATTTGAATTCGCAACGAGAAACACTCTTGGCTCTTATGGTTTGTTTACCAATTTTACCTCATTAAGCGGTACAAAAGGTAAATTCAGTTATTACACCTTTTATAATTACAAACAAGGAAATGGTTTTAGACCCAATTCTGAATTTGAAAGCAAAAACTATTTTGGGAATTTGAATTATCAGTTCAACGAAAAAACATCATTGCATTTTGATTATACTTATTTTAATTATTTAGCCCAACAAGCTGGCGGATTAACTGATGTGATGTTTAATGAAGATCCAACACAAAGCAATAGAACCCGAAACTGGTTTGCAGTAAACTGGAATTTATTTGCATTGCGATTAAAACATAAATTTACTGCAAATACCGATTTTTCATTGCAATTATTTGGTTTAGATGCAAGTAGAAAAGCAGTTGGATATCGTTCTAATAGGGTTTCAAATCCTGATGGAGTAGGTACGGAAAGAGATTTAATAATTGGGGAATTTGTCAATTGGGGAGCGGAGGCACGATTTTTAAAACGCTACAAAATGAAAACCAACACTAGCGCTTTTTTAATTGGAGCCAAATATTATCAATCTAAAAATTCAGGAGTTCAAGGTCCGGGAACCTCGGGTAGTGATGCCAATTTTAATGTTGCTGATGCAGAATTTCCTTTTTATGCCAACCAATCCAATTATACGTATCCAAACTTGAATGTATCGGTTTTTGGAGAGAATATTTTCAAAATAACTTCTAATTTTTCTGTAACACCAGGTTTTAGATTCGAAAAAATAAAAACACAGGCAGAAGGTTCTTATCGAAAAATAAATCTGGATTTGGCCGGAAATGTGATTTTGGATGAAACCAAGTTTGAGAATAATATAAAAGACAGAAACTTTGTTTTGTTAGGGGTTGGATTAAGCTATAAACCATTGAATAGAATAGAATTTTACGGAAATGTTTCACAAAATTATCGGTCGGTAACGTTCAATGACATCAGAACTGTAAGTCCAAGCCAGGTGATTGATGAAAATATTTCGGACGAAAAAGGCTATACTTCTGATGTTGGAATTCGGGGACAAATAGGGGATAAAGTAACCTTTGACGCAAGCGTTTATGGATTGTATTATGACGATAAGATAGGGGAATATGAAACCAGAAATCCTAATGGTTCTGCAGCAATTGTAAGGTTCAGAGATAATATTGGAACTGCTGTCACTTATGGTTTTGAAACGATGTTTGATTGGAGTTTGAATAAAACTTTTTTCAAACAAAAAGAAAACTTCGTTTGGAATGTTTTCTCCAATATCGCTATTACAGATTCGGAATATTTAAAATCGGACGCACCAAATATTGAAGGAAATAAAGTGGAATTCGTACCGCTGTACAACATAAAAACGGGAACAGGAATTGGATATAAGAATTTTATTTCGAGTGTACAATTTACCTATGTATCTTCTCAATTTACGGAAGCAAACAACAGTATAACAGATGTGAATGACAATACGTATGGTATTTTTGGTCAAATTCCTGCCTATTATGTAGCTGATTTTTCAACTTCCTACAAATGGAAAAAATGGAAACTGGAAGCTGGGATTACTAATTTTACAAACAATAGTTATTTTACAAGAAGAGCGACTGGTTATCCCGGTCCCGGAATAATACCATCTGATACTAGAACTTTTTATACTACGCTTGAGTTTGTTTTTTAATGCAGAATAATAAGCTTATGCCGTTTCAGGAAGTAAGATTTTTGGTAGAATGAAATACATTTAGGTGCAAGTAAAATTGAACTGAAATGATACTGGATTGGTGTATAACAATCTATTTTGCAATAGGGAATACTTTGGATAATACAGTTTGCAAAGGTTCGGTTGCTAAATTATTTAACATAAGCATGACTTTCACTTTCAAAATTAGTCTTTTCTTCGGAATCCGAAAATTCATATGCGGTGTTGATATAGAAACACGAGATTAGAATTAGAAGTATTATTCTAATCTATACTTTCATTGTTGTAAAAAAATAAACAATACTACTACTTTGTTTGTAATTGATAAAATCTTTGTCTGTTATCTTTTTTATTATTTTTAAGAACATTAGAAATATCTCATAATAAGCTACTATCCTAATATCCTTTTTACCAAACCATACCCTGCTCTATTTAATAAAGAAAGATGTCGTTCGGCATCTTCCTTTATTAATCCTATAATATATTACAATTTTATTAATCTTTCTTATTTCACCTTCATTTTCTTTTAAAAAATAAAATTAAACCTAAAACACTCACAATTAAAATTCCTAAAGCGGAAATTACAGTTATCAAATCACGAATATTTTTTCCAGCCCATTCCATCAATAAAAATTTATGAAAAATAGCAAAAGAGTAACCTTCAAGCCTAGTGCTTCTATTTACCACAGATGCCAAACTAGATGTTGATGTCTCTATGTAATATGTTGTATTGTCGGGTGTGTTATATTCTAATTTTACAACTGGCAATCGCTTATTGACAAAACCATATTCTCGTTTGTCAAAATCGGTTAGGATCGAACTGCTTTTTAATACAAAATTAGGATTGTAACTTTCAGTGCCGTCCATTTCGCAACAATTTGAAGTTGGATTTATTAACATTTTCGAAAATTTTGTTACCAGAAATTGTGCGTATTCTATTTCAATGTTTTTTTCTAAAAGATTTGAATTTGCATTTACAAATTGTTTTTCCCAATTTTCATTTTCAGCATCATACAAATCACATTGATAAAAATAATTTTTCTTGAATTTAATGATTGAAATATTGATTAGTTGGCTCAAATCTACCTTAGTTTGGGTTGATAGAATTTTGATGTTAGAAACGTTTACAATTGGTTCATATATCATTTTTGGCAAAACATTGGGTTGCCATTTTTGGATTGCGTGATAACCTCCGCTAAATGCGAAGGTCAGAGTCAAAAACGAGACAATTATACCAATTTTACGATGATTATTTCTTAAAAACCCTTCTGGATTTGTTGGTGTTACTTTTTTAAACTTCTTCCACATAAACGCATAAATTACTATACCACTAATGGCTGAAAATAATATGATTGAGAGAAACAAAAGCATCGAAATTATCCGTAAGTAGTTGTTTGCAATAGCATCTATAAAAGCCCAATTATGAAAAGTATCGAATATCCAAATAAAAATTTGGCGCGATTTCGGGTTGTAAGTTGCTAGTTTACTAGAATTGGTTTCTACATAAACTTGCATTTCATCATCCCTATCGAATGTAAGTTTGTAAACGGGTAAATATCGATTGATGTACTTGTATTGCGATGTAAATTCGGTTAATAATTCAATTTTTACAACATTACTTTTTGCATCATCGATAAAATATCTTGATAAATATTCAGCATACTTTTGGTCGCCATTTTCTAATTCATTTGCGTTTAAAGCATTGAAATATCGATATTCATTTCTAACTGTTTTAATTTGATAATACGTTTGGTTTGCAAAACTTACCATTCTAAAATTCTTGAATAAATCAATTTTATTTTGAATTAAAACTTCTTGAACTGAAAGTTTTATTTGCGTAGTTTCAATCGGTTTTATTTCCAATTTTTCGTGTGCAATTTCAGGCTTAAAAAAATGAGCCATAAAAGGGTGCATTATACCTGATAAAGTCCAAAATATAACTGGAATTAATGTAATAATTCCTAATGAACGATGCCATTTGTACATATTTTGCTTTATTTTTTTGATGATTTTTGAATCTTTCTTTTTAGATTGATTTTCTTTTGAAATAGGTTTTTCCATTGTAGTTTTTTTATAGTCCGATAGCACTGAAAATCCTTTTTGAGGGCGATTTTTCTCGCCCTTAAAAAGAGTGTAACGAATAGCGGGATTGGCTCGTGAAAATTATTTTTTTAAATCGAAATTATATTGAATTCCAAACATAAATGTTCTTGGTGCAGAAACCGTATAAGTTGCTTTATCAGTCGCGTTGTTTCCTTTTGAAACATTATAAGCGTACAATTTATCGGTTATATTCATAATGTTTGTGTAAAACTCTATGCCTTTATACCTGTAAGCGACTCTAGCGTTGAAAAAGCTATATCCATCATATTTTACCGTGTTTATTTGGTCTTGGTAATAACTAGAAACATATTGCCATTCGACTGATGTTCTGAAATTAGGTAACCATTTTGGATAGTAACTCACTTCAGAATTTCCTACCCATTTTGGAGCAGATGGCATCTCAAAGCCATCGAGTTTCTGAACTGGGTCGGTTGGTTTATCGCTTACTTTAAAATCAATAAATTTGTGTTGTGCTGTTGTTCCGCCTATTCTAAATTGCCATTCCTGGGTTGGTTGATAATTTACGCCAAACTCAATTCCCTTGTGGCTTGTTTCTCCTGCTGATTGATAATCGGTCGAGTTATCAGGTTGGCGAATACTTAATAATTCGTTGTTCCCTTGTAGATAATAAACTGCATAATCAACAAATAATTTGTTTTTAAGTAAATTTAAAAAACCGCCAATTTCATAATTATTAAATTGCGCAGGTTTAAGATTATAATAAAAATCTGCTGGAACTGTTGCTGTTCCTGTCCCTGGTTTTTTTCTAAAAATTGAGGTTAATCCCGGAGGTGCAAATCCTTGAGCAAGGTTTCCGTAGAAACCAACATTTTTATTCAAATTGAAGTTTGCTCCAATTTTACTAGTAAATCTATTGTATTTTTTTATCCCTTCAGATTTATCAATATTGTTGATATAACTCAAATCCATTTGGTCAAAACGTGTTCCTAAAGTAAATTTAAGTTTCTCGATAACATTAAAACTGTATTGTAAATACCCTGCCGAATTTTTAATTTTCGCTTCGTAATCTGCTAATTTTATATCAGGTCTTTCGGCAAGAATTTGATAATTATTCACTGAAAGTCCTCCTGCATTTAAGTTGGCCTTCAAATCTATTTGATACGAATTGTAGTCGTTAGGCGAATAATCATATAATGCCCCAGCGATTAAATTTGATTTCAAAAATTCGAATTTTTGAGAATGTTGTGCCAAAACACCGTAACTTTTGAAGTTGTTTGAGTTTATTTCTCCTCTTGCTTTATTGGTGTCGTTTGCTGCACTTGGTGTTGGATTCCAACGAATTCCATAAGATGGATTTTGTCCCAGTTTATTATCTCTATGGAAAACGGTTACAAATGTTTCGGATTTGTCATTCCAATTATGGTTTAATGTCATTCTAGTTCTTAAAGCTTCGGATTTTCGGTAAGTAAAATCGGTTGTGCTTGAATAATTTCTACTCTTAAAAGTTTCTTCGTTAATACTTCCGCTAGTTTGCGAATAGTATTTTCCTTTCATAAAAGTTGTTGTCAATTTGGTGTTTGGAGTGATATCATAATCCAAACGCAAATTGATATTGTTTTTAGAATAATCAGATGATGCTAACCAAGAATTTTTTTGGTCGGAAGTTAAACCCGAAACATAAAAACCAATTTTTCCAATTGTTGCACCACCGGCAACCTGCAAACGTTTATAACCGAATTGGTCGGCTTGAACACCAATTTTGAAAGTTGGGTCTAAAGTTGGACTTTGTGTAATAAAATTTATTGTTCCACCAATGGCTTCTGGTCCATAAATAGAAGAAACCGGTCCTTTCACAACTTCGATACTATTAAGCGAAAACTGGTTTATTTCTAACAAAGCGTTGTGATTAAAAACGCCTAATGGACGAATTGGCAAGCCATCTTCGAGATACAAAAAGTAACTAGAGTACGAAATAGGCTGACGAATTGCCATTGCGTGCTGTTCGTTTCCGAGATTGACCATTAAAACTCCCGGAGTTTTATTGATAACCTCGTAGATACTTGTTGGTTTAGTTTCAGATATAGTTTTTGCAGTTAATTTGCTTACTGAAACTGGAATTTCCGAGCGTTTTGCAGCGCCTCGATTTGCAGTTATAATTACTTCTTCAAGTTGCTGTTCCGTTTTTGTGCTATCTTTTACCGTTTTGTTTTGTGCATAAGAAAATTGCCCAATAAGAATTAGGACTAAAATTATTTTTTTCATTAGATAATTATAAATATTAATAATCGTTTCGTTGACTTAAAGTCAACAAAAAATGCATTTCGAGATATTGAAATGATAAATTAAAAAATATAATTATGCGGTGGGTGGATGAAAAATTGCAAAAGAAACCGAGATTGGTTTTGAAGCGTAATAATAAGAAATATTTTTATTAATTTCTAAAAGTGCTATAGGAGTGAAGTTGTATGATATTGAACTAATTGTGTAAACGGTTTCTACTTTTTCTTTTAAAATATTTTCGTGTTTTTTTTCGTTTTGGGCTTGTTTTTTTAATTCCGCTCGTAAAACACAATTACCATTACAACTATTGTTTTTTTGTTTTCTCAATACGCAAAGTGTTTTCGCAATTTCGTTTTGATTGATTTTAAAAGTAACACAAATAATGATAGTACTAAATGAGTTTAGTAATAGTGTTAATGTTAGAAATATTGAAAACAGAAATTTCAACTATTTTTTTTGCAAAGTTAAGTTTTGATCCTCATTTTTTCTAAACTATTTCTATATTTTTTTCGATTATTTTAAGGGATTATTTTTATGAAAATTGCTTTTATATTTAATAGATAAGGCACTAACTTCTAATTAATTACTAATTCAAAAGATGTTAATTCCTTATGCCTAAATTACATAGAAAAAATAGCTGATGGTATATCGTTTTTTAGATATTCACCATCTTTAAAGTTTTGAATTTCTATTAAATTGCCGTATTTGTCAAATAAATTTAGTTTTCCATTTCCGTCTTTTAAGTTACCTTCATCAATTGCTTTGCATTTACATCAAAACAACTAATTATTGTATTAGTTTTCCATTAGTATATAATCGTTCTGTATAGATTTTGCCGTTAGTATGAAACCAATCCCATTTACCAATTAATTTTCAATTGTTTAGTGTTCCAGTTCCTTCTTTATTGCCGTTTTCGTGAAAAAATCTCCATTTTCCATTTTGTTTTCCTTCATTAAAATCTCCAATCTGATGCAATTTTCCATTTTCGTGAAACATTTTCCGAATCCAATTTTTTTTCCATCACGATATTTACCTTTTTGAAATATCTTTCCATTTTTATGATAGAATTTCCAATTTTCAGTTTTTAAATAATTTGTTGCTATCCCGATTTTTTTTAATTCACCACTGTCATAAGTATCTTTTGTTAGTTTACAAGAGACAAGTAATAAATTGATAATAAATAGGATAATATTTTTTTTCATTTATTAATATTATGTTCTTCTACGATTCATTTATAATTTATAACAAAATCAGTTTGTGAAAAAACTTTAGTTTACTTATAAACAAATATTACAAAACACTCTTATAAAATTAAGATGTTTCATATTTTTAAGCATACAACAAATCATAGGTGTTTCTCGACAACAACTGTGTTTTTAAAGTTTAGAAGATACTATGAGTTCCTACAACTAGATGCGATTTATAGATGTTTCGTCGAATCTATAGACTTCTCTAATCTCGGTTTTGCAATAAAAACGCTCAAGACCGAAGGTCGCCCAAGTTTTGATAGTAAAGTGTTTCTAAAGATTTATTTATATGGTTATCTCAACGGAGTCAGAAGTGGTCGAGATCTAGAAAAGGAATGTTTGCGAAATATGGAACTTCAATGGCTTATGGAAGATATTTGTACCAATTACCACAGCATTGCCGATTTCAAAAAAATAACCCAATAGCATTATAAAACACTTTCAAATTATTTGTTTCCTTCTTAAAAGTTGCTGATTTGATAAGTCGCGAAGCTATAGCCATCGATGGTTTTTTGGAGTTAGCCAAAACACAATTTCCTGTCAAAACTAATTTTACGGTTAAGGGCCTTACGCTCGAAAGTGAAGAAAAACACGATAGCAAACCAAAAAATACTTCTCCAAAAAAAGAGGACACTAAATCCTCTTGAAATTCTCTCTCAAAACTTTACGATAACTCCATAGTTCCTGCCAGTGACCGGTTCCGTTCAACCGGAGTTTCATTGTTCGTGCTGCGCACGCAACGAATCTCTAGCTGTTAGCGGTAGTTTTTTTAATACTCTTTTAAAGTTAGTTCTAATTTATTTAAAGTATCTTCAATGTTTGCGCCTGTAGTTCTATCATTTTGATTTGCAATAATCAAGATTCCTAGATTGTATTTTGGTAAAATTTTAAGTATATTAGAAGTTCCATTTGAACCTCCGTCTTTTATATAGTTTGTATTTCCATTTTCATCTGCTACTGTGTCCCAGAAATATCCCATATCTATTTTTGAGTAAACTTTTCTATGAGATTCAATAACAACCTTATTATTTGGATTTAATTCAAACTTGATATATTTGCTTAAATCATCCATTGTTGATTTTAGAAATTTTGATGCTCCCCAAATACTAATTGTTAAAGGTTCCATAATATCGCCTTTTGCATTATAGCCATTTGCAAGAATCTCGTTATTTCCTACATTAAGTTTTGTAGATTTCATTCCTTCTTTTTTAAAAATCTCGTCATCTAATAGGTCATCGTAACTTTTTTTGTATACATTTTCTAAAATATAAGCACACAATTCTGGTGCTAAAGCACCATACTTATAGCCAGTTCCCGGAAGTGAATCTACTTTTACTTTTCGTAAATCAGCTAAGAAAAGTTCTTTAGTATACGCTTTATCGAGTCTGTTTTTATAATAAAGGAAAAGTTCAGCAGGGTATTTTTCTCTTATTTGTTGAGTAACAGGAAAAGGTGTTAGTATTCCACTTCTATGGACAAGTAAATCCTTTATTTTTATTGGCTTGCCTTGAAACTCTAAATTAGAAAAATCTTCATTGAGATATTTTCTAATATCGTCATCTAATCCAATTTTATTTTCTAATACAGCATTAGCCATAAGCGTTCCTGTAAATACTTTAGTTGTAGAGCCTATTTCAAAAAGTGTTTGATTGGTTGCTTTATTGCGTTTTCCTTTATCCAACTCTCCGTAGTGTTTTATATAAGTTTTTTTATTTTTAACAATTGCTATTGAAACAGAATTAGCTCCTGATTTTTTCAGAAAAGAGTCTGCAACTGTATCCATCGAATGGTATACAGATTTATCAAAATTATTTTTGCTTGAATTTAATTTTTTTTGCCCAAAAGAATGAACAGAAAGAAATACAAAAAAGAGGAATGAAAATTTTGTCATAATGTTATTGTTCTAAAATTTAGTGGGTTTTGGAAACTTACCGCTAACGTCAGTCTGTGAAAAAACCTCCGTTGTATTATCATCAAATATAACAAAATACTAATATAAAAAGAAGATTTTTCGTATTTTTAAGAATGCAACATAACACAGGTATTTCCCGTCAACAAATTCGTTTTTCAAGTTTACAAGATACTAAAAGTCCGATAATTTGGTGCGATTAATATATGACTTTGTCGAATATATTGACATCTTTAAGCGCTATTTTGCCATAAAAACGCTCAAGACCGAAGGTCGCCAGAGTTTCAATAGTAAAGTGTTTTTAAAGATCTATTCATATTGTTATCTCAACGGAGTTAGAAGCGCGAAATCTAGAAAAAGAATGTTTTAGAAACAAGAACCTTTAGTAGCTCATCGACGCTGTTGTCCCAATTACCGCAGCATTACCCATTTCAGAAAAATAACCTAATCGCATCAAAGAACACTTTCAAACTATTTGTTTCCTTCTAGAAAGATGCTGATTTTACAAGTGGACAAACCACAGCTATCGATGTTTTTTGGAGGTAGCCAAAACACAATTTCTTGTCAAAACTAATTTTATGGGTAAGGGAATTTATGTGCAAAAGTGATGGAAAACACAAAACTAAACCCAAAATGCTTCTCGAAAAAAAGAGGACACTAAATCCTTTTGAAATTCTCTCTCAAAACTTTACGATGACTCCATGGTTCCTGCCAGTGAACGGTTCTGATCAATAGTAATTTCATTGTTCGTGCTACGCACGCAACGAAATTCTAGCTGTTCTCAGAAGTTCAATTTTTTAGAAATCATTTTTATTACAAAATCCATTTCGGTGTCATTTCCGTTTATATAATCTTCAATGGTTGATTGTACATAAAAATCAGGTATTAGTCCTCGTCCAAAAGGAATATCGTTTTTATTCGTTTCTACTACAAATTTACACAGTGGAATTCTACCTGTTAGTTGGGTATTTGGCAAAGTATAAGAAATAAATGAACCACTCGTATTGCCATAATATCCACCGCCTGTTTCTTCTCCAAAAAATTTTGCATTGGTATAATTTCGTGCTAATGATGCAAATTCAGAACCACCTGAAAAAGTAAGTCCGCTAATTAAAATATAAATATTTCCTTTAAAGTTATTTGGTTTAATACTATCACCTTCATAATGCCCATTCATTGTCAAATATCTTCCATCTGTAGTTAAGTAAAAGTCTGTTTTTAAATCTTTGATTAAGTCATCTTCTTTACCATTGTAATCAGAATATTTTATAAACGAATAGTTGAAACCTGGTATTTCTACATATTTATACTTTTGATATTCTTTATTGACAAGATACGATAGCAAATGGTCTTCCATTCCTTGTGTACCACCTTCGCATTTTCTTAAATCAATAATTAAATTTTGAATATTTTTTTCGCTAATTTCCTTAAAACTATTTTCTAAATACTGTTTAAAACCTTTTCTGCCATTTTCAAACACATTTGTATTCAAATCATTTATAGTAAGAATTGCACAATTTATATCTTTTTTAATGCTAAAAGCTGATGGTTTCGTAAAACTATAATTAGGAATTTTTGCTTGTAAATTTGGAAGCAAATTTGAAAATTCCTTAAAGTTATAAGAAGGAATATTTTTATAGGTTAATTTTTCATTTGTTGTAGGGTTTTCAATTTCGATAGTGAAAAACGTCGGATTTAGTTCAAAAAAACGTAAATAGTATTTTGAAAAAGCAGTTTCTATCCATTTGAATTTGCTGGTCATATTAAAACCGTCAGAAGGTTCAATTTTTAGAAATGTTTCTAAAATTTTATCAACAGAGTTATTGTTAATCTTCGTAAGAATAAATCCTTTGGTATTAAAATTGTTCAAATCATTAATTAAGAATACTTTACCGTTTAATATTTTTACAAGAAATGGAAAATATTTTCCTGTTTGTTTTATGTAAGTACTTACATCATCTGAAATTCGGATATTGCTATGACCTTCTTTTGTAAATGATACAAGTGGTGCTACAATTTGATAAAATTCCAATGCATTCATTTTATCTTTTATTTTGCTTCGTTGAACCTTACAAATACTATCAAACTGTGGGTAAGTATTATACCAAAGGCCAACTTTTGTCTCAATAAAAGCGTTTTTCAAAATATCAAAATCTTTATTTAATTGTTGAGTTGTAAACAGCATTAATTTCTTTGGTATTTCTTTAATTGATATGGAAAATTTCCCTTCCTGAGAATTTTCTTTTTCATCTAACGGTTTTACATGTAGTAAAAATGTATTTGAATTATCAGGTGAAAAAATAATTTTTTCTGGACCAATTTGTCCATTTGGACTATCCTGCTCTTTAATAATTTTATTTTGATAGTCTTTTAGATACAGTATTACATCAATTCCCTGTTGTTCAACAATTATAGAATAGTATTTATCTTTTCTCAGTTCAAAAGAAAATATTTTTTCCTCTGTTCTTTTTACAACATGATTAGTTTTCGATTTGTTTGTCTCTAATTTTGTCTGTGCAATTATTGTGTTTGAAATTAATAGTAAACTTAAGATTAAATATTTGCCCATTTGTATAGTTTAGTTATTGAATTCGTCAATTTACAGAAGCATTTCTGTTAACATAAGTCTGTGGAAAAAGCTACTTGTAGTATCGCCAAATATAACAAAATACTTGTATAAAAAGAAGGTTTTTCGTTTTTTTAAGAATGATAACATATCACAGGTATTTCACGTCAACAAATGGGTTTTTGAAGTTTAGAAGACACTATAAGTCCAGATAATCAGGTGCGACTTATAGATCCCTTTGTAGGGCTTAGTGATATTTCTAAGGTTCGTTTGCTGTTAAAACGCTCAAGACTGAAGGTTGCTCGAGTTTCAATACTATAGTGTTTCTAAAGATCTATTTATACGGTTATCTCAACGGGGTCAGGATTGGTCGAGATATAGAAAAGGAATGTTTAAGAAACATTGAAATGCAATGGCTTTTAGAGGATAATCGTCCCAATTACCAAAGCATTACCGATGTCAGAAAAATAACCCAATCGCATCAAACAACACTTTCAAACTATTTGTTTCGTTATGGAAAGATGCTAATTTTATAAGTGGTGAAACCATAGCTATAGATTTTTTCTTGGCGGTAGCCAAAACACAATTTCTTGCCAAAACTAAGTTGAACTAAACCTTCGTAGCACGAAACCGAAAAAGTAGTACTTTTCAAAGATAACTGAAATAGGATATTATGACAAGAAAAAAAGCATTTCCAGTAACATCGCAATCTACGTTTATAAGTTTACAACTGGAAGGGAGTGGTGAATGAATATAACCATTAATAATTGCAGTAGCTGTTTGGCTTTCTTTAGCCATACTAGTAGTTACAGCAGCAGCACTATCCAATGAGAATGCCACCATTGGAAGCACAATCAATTTTAAAAAATCTGTTTTCATAATAAAAAAATTAATAATTATTATTTCGATCTACTCTTTTCTACAGGTTTTCGATCTTACCCCTGATACTGGCCAGTATATCTTTCATTTTATTTTTTCAGTTGCTTTAGGATAGGTGCTCCAAATGTATATTTGACAATTTGATGTCCTACTATTGCATAAAGAGCTTTCTCAGTTATTAATAAATCACTCATTTTCATCTTGTTTTCATGGTAGATATAAAAACTGAATAAATAGGTTTTATTGGTAATATCATAAACATCAACTATTGAGGCATAGCTCCAATTCTTTTCACTTTCATAACGACCACGAAGCCCTGATTGATTAAACAAAAGTTGATTAAAGGCCACACTTGTTAAATTAACAGAATAGGGCGGAGCTGCAAGTTTACTATCTCCTGATTTTTTGACTCTGACTACTTTTAATTTAGCTTTGGTAGTGGTATCAATAGTCGTAACTAGATGGACAAGTTGCAAAGCTGTATCGGCTACAATAAATTGATTTCGATAGAAATACGTGTAAACGATTTTCTTTAAACCCTCACTGTAAGTCAGGGTTCCGTCCGTGTCAAAAATACCGTCTATTTGTTTTTGTAATAAGTGCTTTTGCTTTCTAATTTTTAAAGAATCAAGTAAAGATACGGTACCCAATACATTTTCGTAAGTACCTAATTGTTGTCCTCTAAATACACAAGGAGTAGAGTCAATTGGTTGTAATATAGTAAAGTAAGGTTTTTTGGTAACCCAAATGGTAGCTTTCCAATTAGAAGTTAAACCCCGATAAATGATAGGAATAAAACCATCGTAAAGAAAAAAATAGGAACCCACAATTTTTGTTCTAACGGCTCTAAAAGGTAAGGTGTACGGTGTAAGTTGAATAGAATATTGTTTTTTATGTTGCAATGTGCTGTCAAACTCAATGATAGTTATAAGAGAAATGGTATTTCCTAAATAGATCTTTCCTTTAGAGTGGCCGGCAAAGTAAAATCCATAATTATTTAAGTTTTTTGTTAAAGCCATCGTGAACTTCTAGAGTTCCCAACTGCTCATCTCCTGTAAATAGCTTCAACAAGTTGACGCTTGTTTTTAGTTTTTTTATTTTAAATAGGGTATCGGCATTTTTTGGAACAAGTGTTATTTCGAATAAGTTCAAACCAAACGAAACATCAAAAGAAGCATTTTTCACCGTAAATGTATTGTTGTAGTCCACCGTCATTTCATTTGATATTTTATCTAGAGTTTGTTGTAAAACGGCATCTCTAAACACAAAAAAACCTCCAACAATAAGGCATATTACCACGAGGAATATCTTAAAAAAAAGACCAATTTTTTGTTTTGTGGTTTTCATGTTTACTATATTGATTTGGGATGGCTAAAATAGCAACTTTTCCCTTGTTTTGTATACGGTTAACCTAAAGTTTAATAAACCATTAGCATATAGATTGTTTAAGGCTATTTTGCTGTTAAATGGAGTTGTGGGTACAAACTACTTTTTTTGTAATTCTTGCAGTAATGTGTCTAATTTTTGTTTTGTGTTCCGTATTTTATTTGCAGTGTTGAGCCTTCGCCCATTCGGTTATAATACTCTAGTGCTTTATTTGCAAAAAAGCGTTTGTGAAAATAAGATAGTTCAGGAACTTGGGGGTATTGTTCATGATAAATCATTTCATAATACGCTTGCCATTCTCTCTCGTTTTTGTCAGCAATAGAGTTTTGAGGCGTTTTTTGTGCCACGTGAATCATCTCATGCAGGAGTAAGTTGAGCATTAAATGTAGCGGATATTCAAAAGTATTCTCCGGTATCCGAATAATTTGTGGTCCAGCCCGTGGTCCTTGGGTAGTCATCAAGATAAAGTTAGGCTTTGCTTTTTCTCTTAGTTCAAAACTCTTGAAATTAGGGTGTGTTAATCCGTATTCTTCAATCAAGAACTGCGCTGCAGCAATCGTTTATCCCATTTCATGAAAAGAATGTACAATTTGTAGTTGGTCTTGGTAGGTTTTCATTGGATTAGCGTAATTTATTTCAGTTTGTTGATGAGCAAAAGCATGGTAAATATATACTTTATTCGGTTTTATTCATAATCTAGTGAACTCTTCTAACTTTTAGACTTCAAACAAAAAAGCCTAACAAAACAAATATTTGTCAGGCTTTTAAAAATTAGGTTTTGTAAGTTACAGGATCGCTTTGGCTGCAAATTCTGCTACAGTATGATCGTCTTCTACGGTGCTGCCGCTTACTCCAATAGCTCCAATTACTTCACCAGCATTGTTTTTGATAACAACACCTCCAGGAAAAGTAATCAATCCGCCATTACTGTGCTCTATGTTGTACAACGGAGCATCAGGTTTTACCAACGGAGTTAAAGTGGCAGTGTCCATGGTGAACCATGCTGATGTTTTTGCTTTTTTGAATGAAATGTCAATAGAGCCTATCCATGCACCATCCATTCTAGCAAAGGCAACTAGATTTGAACCTGCATCTACTACGCAAATGTCCATTTTAGTGCCAATTTCTACTGATTTGTTTTTTGCTGCAGTGATTACTGCTTCTGCTTGTTGTAATGTAATGTTCATTTTTTTATACTTATTTGGTTGTAAATTGGGTAATTAATTCAATAGGTGTTGCACTTAATGCTTTGCTAATTGGGCATCCTAGTTTTACCGCTTCGGCTAATTCGTTAAATTGTGCTTCAGTCATTCCGTTTACTTCACCAGTTAAATGAAGTTTGATTACGGAGATTTCAAATCCATCGCCAGCAGCGTCGAGTGCTACTTTGGCCTCAACATGTAAAACTTCTGGAGTAAAACCAGCTTGAGTGATAGCAAAACTCAACGCCATAGCAAAACATCCTGCGTGAGCTGCAGCTAAGAGTTCTTCTGGATTGGTTCCTTGTGTACCATCTACGTTTTCAAAACGAGAATTAAAGCTGTAAGGAGTGTTATTAAAAAATTGATTTTGGGAGTTTAGAGTTCCTTTTCCCTCTAATCCGGTACCGTTCCATGTGGCGGTTGCTTTGCGTAATGTTCCCATAATGTTATCTTTTATAATGTGCGACAATAGTTGCTTTTGCGATGGTGTTGGCCCATAAATTGTAGCCAACTAACTCAGGATTAGCAGTTGAGTCTAATACTAGTTTGTCTGTTTTTAGTGCGTAAACAGTAAAAATATAGGTGTGAATACCATGACCCGCCGGTGGACATGGACCCCCAAAACCAGTTGCGCCAAAGCTTGTAGTACTTTGAATTGTTCCTGCAGGCATTAAATTTAAAGCTGGATTTCCTGCTTTGGAAACAATTTCATTACTATTTGACGGAATGTTAAAAGATACCCAATGCCACCAACCTGCTCCTGTAGGCGCATCTGGATCGTAGCACGTAATAGCAAAACTTTTGGTTCCTTCTGGAGCATTTGCCCAGCTTAATTGGGGTGACGCATTGTTTCCGTTACAGCCAAATCCATTAAACTCGTTTTGAATGGTAAAGGATCCGCCCAGATCTTTACTACTTAGCGTAAACGTTTTTTGAGCAAAAAGAGTACCTGTAAAAAGTAATACAGCCAATAAAAATAAAAATGATTTTTGCATGATTTATAGTTTAAAAATTACACTACAAAATTCATTAATATCGAGATAAAATCTAAAAGTAAAAAGCTCAAAAAATGTTGCTAAAAGGTCAAATATTAATTTGTGATTGTTTTGGAGTGGTTCCAAATTTGTTTTTGTACGCTTGAACAAAACTCGATAAATTTTCAAAACCTATTTCTTCGTACACATCAGAGGCACGCATTTTTTTGGTTTGCAATAAGTAGGCAGCGTGCTCTAGTCTTTTTTCTTGAAACCATCGAATTGGGCTTGTTTGAAATTCTTTATCAAAGTAGCGTTTGAAAGTGGAAACGCTCATGTTACATAAAAACGAAAGCTCTTGGATGCTTAAATTCTTCAAAGCATTTTTGTGCATTGTATCTACAAATGATTTTGCCGATGGGTTTTGATGTTGAACAAAATTCAATAAAAAATCGACTCCCTTTATTTGTATGAGATACAATAAGATTTCCTCAAATTTTAACGGCAGCATTTTGTTGATAAAATCAACAGGTTGTGTTTGAAGGTGAACCAAACTTTTAACAATATTTTGAATCACTCGATCGTATTCTGTGATAATAAAAGGATCGTTATTTTGTTTGTGATTGTTCTTGTAATCGTATTTTTTTAGAAAGTCCTCAACGGCTTTGTCTGAAAAAAAAAGCAACATACTGCGGTAATTTTGACTCAAAGAAATGCTTTCGCTCATCAAGCAATTGCCCGCTTTGATAATAACAAATTTATCGTTTTCGATGCGGGTTGTGTGGTTTTGAGTGATGAGTTCTTTGGTACCGTTGAGCAAGAAACTAAAAACATTTTTAGATAGTTGTACCTTGTTTTTATTGATACTTTTCGAAATAAAATACTCATACAGTTGTAGTTCACTATCGCTGGTGGTTTCTATCTGCTCAGGTAAATATTGAATTTCCATTTTTTTGTAATTAATAGGTACAATCGTTTCAATGTTGAAAATAGTTAGCTATAGGCCAAATATTTTTTTCAAATATAGGAATCTGGTTTAAAATTGCAAGTTTTATGCTGTTCAGTTCTGTAGCAAGCATATCTGTTTTGATCAAAGATACTATAAATATAAAAAATAATAAATAGTAGTATTACTTTAGTAGGACTTCTGGATTAGTGAGCTGCGTGAGAAATTTGGTAGTGTGTTTCAAAAAACAAGTAGGTAGTTTTAAAAGTCAAGCTGTAAAAGTAGTTTTAAAGCTTAAGTTTTAAACAAAAAAAATGAGCTCAATCCAATAGCTCATTAGTTTCAGAATTGAACATAAGGGCTCTGTCGCATCTAAAGTTAAGTTTTATCTTTGTCTGTTTAAAATTCTTAAACTCATGAATACGTAAGGTTATTGCTATCCGAAATCTATTATACTGCAGGCATTATATTTTAAGCTTAGGTTTACATTAAGCTATCGTGATGTTTAAGAGATCATGAAAATGCGAGGAGTTTCTGTTGATCATGCTACGATTCAATGTTGGGTATATAAGTTATTACCTTTGTTTGATTCAGAGATGAAGATGAGAAAATGAAGAGTGGGGACGAGTTGGAGCATGGATGAGACCCATATCAAAGTAAAAGGTATTTGGTGTTATTTATATCGAGCGGTCGATAAATTAGGCAATACAGTAGACTTTCTTTTGACCAGAAAAAGACAGAGAATGAGTGCTCAGTCGTTTCTAATTAAAGCAAATGGTAGTAATTGCCGGCCATGAGTAATTAACATTGATAAAAGTGGTTCTAATACCGCAGCGATTAAAGTATATAACAAGCGTTCTTTCTCAAAGATTAAAATCCGACAGTGTAAATATCTCAACAATATTGTAGAACAGGATCATCGATTTATAAAATGGAGGATACAAAACGGGTTAGGCTTTAAAAGCTTTGAATCGGCCAAACGAACCTTGAGCGGAATTGAAGTTGTCCATATGCTGAGAAAGAATCAGATGATTGGACCATGGCTAACTATGTTTAAATCTTTCTGTAAATTGGCTGATTAAACTTTAAATTACTTAAATTCTTATATTTGATTCTGACAGATGCGACAGAACCTGAAACCATAGCTATAGATTTTTTCTCGGCGGTAGCCAAAACACCATTTCCTCTCAAAACTAATTTTATGAATTAGGCAAATTGTTTTAAATTACCTAGTTCCCATCATAAGTAATTGTCCAGCCCAAACTATCTAATTCTTTCAAATTATATTTACCAACTTTAAATCTTTTATCAAAAATAATTGTTCTTATGTTTTTATTGATATACTCTTGATCCTTTTGAAAATAGTAAATAATATACAAATAACCATCTACTGAATTTTGGAGTATATCAGATTTTATACTATTCTCACCTCCTCTTACAATTGGAGAGCCAACAGAATGAGCAGGAATTATAGCTCCTCCTGAATTTTGGTGATAATTATAATCTTCTTTATCAATAGTTATTGTTTCACAAAATAATTTATTTGAAGTTTCATTTTTAATTTTAAGCTTATCTTTATTATATTCACATCTGGTAAATATTAATAGTAACACTATTAATAAAAATTTATTTTTCATAATGTTAGTTTTTTAAATAAACAGGATTTTTAGGATTAAATTCCCCAGACCACCAATACCATAATTGATTTGCAGTTTTTTCAATGTAAAAATTTTCTGAATTTTCCATTCTAGATGTTAGAAAACTTGGTATAGCAATAAATGGCAAATAATAAGTTCCTATTAATCTAAATTGTAATACATGGCCAGGTTCATGGGTACTATAATATTCATTACTACTTGCCCCAGTAGGATAAAGAACAAATGGTCCAGGAGTTATAGCTCCTCCAGTCATTACGCTTGACTCAAACTCAGGAACACCATAATGCGATCCTTTAAATTTTAAAAAATCAAATCCAATATCTGATTGAAATTAGCTAAATATTGTCCAGGATGAAACGAATCGTCTCCTTTATCTTTTTTCACCTCTTTAACTGTTTTAGACTTTACAACCGGCTCACTTTGAGTAACTCCGTTTTGTTTGTCCGTGCCATACCCCAAATCAGTCTTAAAAGAAACGTTAAAAAACACTCCAGCATTTTTTGATGCAGATTTCCAATCGCCTGTTTGTTTGTATTCATTGTAAGTTGTTGCAAAATGAGTAACCTGCTCCAATTAAAGCTACTCCTACAGGCGCTAATGGTGTAAACATTAAAAGTGTTCCGCCAATTATTTGAGCCCCAGCAATAATTTCATTTGTGTTTTTTCCTCCTGATCATAAGTTGATAAAGAAATAAGAGTTAAAGTCAATAATAATAGTTACTTCATTGTATCGTTTTTTTATAATTACTGCTAACGTCAGTTTGAGAAAAAACCTCCGTTGTATTATCATCAAATATAATAAAATACTAGTATGAAAAGAAGATTTTTCATATTTTTAAGAATGCAGCACACTACCGGAATTTGCCGCCATCAAATGTGTTTTTCAAGTTTAAAAGATACTATAAGCCTGATAATTTGGTGTTATTAATATATGTTTTTGTCGAATATATAGACTTCTCTAAACGCGATTGTGCTGTAAAAGCGCTCAAGACTGAAGGTCGTTCGAGTTTCAATAATAAAGTATTTCTAAAGATGTATTTATATTGTTATTTCAACGGGGTCAGGAATGATCGAGATCTAGTAAAGGAATGTTTAAGAAACATTGAAATGCAATAGCTTTTAAAGGATATTCGTCCCAATTACGACAGCATCTCAGATTTTAGAAAGACAATCCCACTGCCTTGAAAAAGCTATTTAAACTATTTGTTTCGTTCTTGAAAGATGCTGATTTGATAGGTGGCGAAACCATAGCTATCGATGGTTTTTTAGCGGTGGCCAAAATCTAAATCCGTGTGAAAACTAATTTTAAGGGTAAGGTGACGTATGCCCGAAAGTAAAGGAAAACACGTAAAAACCATCTTGATTTTACTTCACAAAAAAAGAGGACACTTAATCCTCTTGAAATTTACTCAAATAACTTTACGATAACTCCATAGTTCCTGCCAATGAACGGTTCCGTTCAACACAGGTTTCATTGTTCGGCTTGCAGCCGCAACGAAACCTTATCTGTTGTGTGTTGTTTTTATCTAATTCGATTGGAGTTTTCGTCAATTTTTCTTTCTTGATAATTTGAATCTTTAATCCTTCCAAATTTATAACTTATTGAAAACGATATTTCTCTTGTATCAGTATAATATATTCCTTCTGAAGCTATATCATTTATTGTGAAGTTTTCATTAAAATTCATATTTCTAAAAACATCATTAAAGCTTAAGGTACAATCAAAATTTTTAAATAACGTTTTAGATAATGCTAAATCCATTATGAATAATGAGTTTCTTTTAAAAACTCCTTCACTTCGTTCTGTAAAACCCCAACCTGTAACAGAAATATCAAATTCTTTTGGTAATTCAAAAATATGATTTGAGTAATAGTATAAATATGGTTTTGATTCATTAAAAACAGCAGATTTATCTTCAATTTTGTTTAGGATAAAATTGAAATTGTTTGTAGAAGTCCAAAATTTTTGTTTAAATGGAAGCATAAATTCTAAATTAACCCCAGACTCTTTAGCATAATTAATAGAGTTAAATGAAATCAAATTTATTGAAGAATCATATGAAAATGCAAAATATACTGGATCTTTACTTTGAAAGAAATTTAGCTTTACAGATTTATTTTTATACTGAAAAGTCCCCGAAATTTCATCTGATATTGTTGGGTTTAAATTGATATTTCTTGAAAATACTAAAAAAGGATTTGTATAAATTGAAATTTGGCTTGTTGATGAATAATTAGGTCTTGAAATACTTTTTGCATAATTAAGACTTATAGTTTTTGTACTATCTAGTGGTATATCAAGCTGAAATTTAGGAAAAAAATTAGTGTAATTTTTATCAATCAATAAATTATCATCAATCTTAAATTTTCCTTTAATGTTCGTATTTTCTGTTCTTATACCAAACAAATAATTTAATTTTTTAATTTTCCCAGACAATTGAGTATAACCTGTTATATTTTTCTCCTTAAAATTATAATTTGTAAGCTCATTGTTATTTGAAATAAAATCTATAAGCTCAAAATTTGTATTTGCGTCTGCTGATAAATATAATGCCCCAATTTCCCATTTCATTTCATTTTTAAATAATTTCTCCAAATCTGTTCTACCTGAAAATACATTTACATTAAATTTTTGATTTCTGTTTTGTGTTAAGTCAAATTGAGTATTATCATAATTATTTTGGATTACGCTATTTGATTTTTGGTTAAAACTGGAGAATTGAAAACCAGTAAATAATTTTGCGTCTAAACTCTTTATTTTTTTGTTGTAATTTACAAACGAATTTAAAAAATTTCTGTTTTCATCATTGTTATTCAATGTTTCAATGTTATTTTGAATATTGTTTTGGTCAATGAAAGAATTTGTCGTGTTTTTGTCATTGTCTTTTTGAATTTTCCCACTAATATTAAATGATAAGTAATCAGCTTCATTAATTTGATGATAAATACCACCTCCAAGAATAAATTGACGTCTTTTTGTATAAGATTCAGCAATAAAATCTGAAGTTATATTGTTATTTGAAATTTCAAAATTATTCCCAATACTTTCCCAAGGACTTAGTTGATTATAACTAAAATTAGTTTTTATTTCTGTTTTATTCTTTTTAAAACTTGAATTTATTCCCAAATAATTATTATATCTTTTTTTTAAAGAAGCAACTTCAGATATATTAGTTTCAAAACCATCTTTTTTACTCAACTTTCGTGTAATTAAAATTACTGCTTTTCCTTCAGCTTCATATTTCGACGAAGGATTTTTTATGATTTCTATAGTTTTAATATCCTCAACTGATAAAGCGTTAA